>NZ_QSDP01000099.1:0-24203 GCF_003463685.1 Parabacteroides sp. AM58-2XD | reverse complement strand
CTTCCATGATTAAAACTTGTTTTGTGAATACTATCGTAGATTGGGACAGCGGTTTCTTGCTACTTTTCTTTGTCCGCCATCATGCTCACCGAAAGAAAGTAGGCGCTTTCGCCGCCGCCACTCAAAAACGGGTGTAGAGTCCCGTTACCATCGTGAACATTTCTTCCAGCATATCGCAGTATATGCCCTCGTGCGTTGCTATATCCTTTGTCTTGCACTCGAATGTCTTTTTACTGAACGTCCTGCGGTAGAAACGCATATTGTAAAGGTCTAAGCCGGCATCGTAGATGATGTCAAGGCGGTTTGCGCTCGTCTTGTTCCTCGCAAGGCTCATGCGTAAGCCGTTGCCCATGTCTATAAAGTCCTTGCTTCCCGTCATGGCGGCAAAGCGTCTGCCGCCTATTTGCTGTAAAATCGTCTTTGCTATCATGCTTTTCTTGGTTTTAGGTTGGCGGTGCGGATACCGCCAACTTGTTTAACATTCTGTTATCTCGGCAATGGGTGTGTTTCGTTTCAGCCATTCCATCAGGCACTCCATATTGTACTCGCTTGTGATGACTGCCGTATGGCTGTCAATGGCGGTAAACCTGCAGCTCTCGTAGTCGTCTATCCACCTTTTAGGGTATCAACTCCCCACGCTTCGGCATCGTCAAAGATACCGTCCAATACTTTGATAGGCTCGCTGAACTTCACTATCAGCGTTTGGTAGGCTGCGTTCATCGTCTGTCCTCCTTTTCTTCCTTTGCCGTGAGCCACTTGTCCCGTGCGGCTCGGCACTCGTCCAATGTGGGTTTGACACAAGAGAACAACTCTCCGTTTGTGGGATGGCGGTAGTCGTACTGCACAAGTGTCCGCTTGCGTCTGCCGATACCTAATTGGAAACGCTCGTATTTCTCCGTACCTGCTTCAGTGCAGGTGCTTATTCCGTTGATGGTCATTCGTGTTGCCATAATCGTTGATTTTAGAGTGGTTAAAAATGTACTGACAAAACTCTGTTGCGCATCACCATTTCGGGGTCGCTTGTATAGCGTTGGTGCAGGTAGAAATGGTGGGAGCCGAAGCCGTAAAGGAAGAACCTGTCAAGTTCGTGCTTCTCGGCAAAGTCCTTTACACTCCGTCTTAACTGCCCCTCACTCGTTGCAAGAGTGAGGAGGTTCACAAATTCAATGAACATCGTGGGGATTTTATCGTCCCACAGACAAACCATGCTTTCAATTCTTACTTCCATACTATTGGGTATTATAGGTTGATACTATGCCGCTTCCATCCGCTGGCGGATAAGGTTCACGTTGCTGTTCACAAGGTTTACAATGCGGTCGTGGTACTCGGTATTGGAATTGTGCAAGCCACGACTTTGCACCACTTCCAATGTCTTCAAGGAAACCTCCACCGTTTCTATGCGCTTGCCGTCAATGGTTGCGGATAGGATAAGGGAGTTCTTTTCAAGGAAATAGGAGTTGGAAAACACGCAATGGTGCAGTTCCGTCCCTTCCGCTGCAAACTCCGCAACGCTCTCCAACACACGCACCTGCAAAGTGCCGTCCGTGAAGGCTATGCCGAAAAATATGCCTTTGAGTTTGCGGTATGCCTTCTCGTGTTTCTTCGCTTGGCGGATGCGTTCCTCCAATTTCTTGCGCTCTATCTCCTTGTTGCGCTTGTGCATAAGTCTGTCATGTTCGGCTTTGAGGTCGGAGGGGCAGACGTACTTCGGGCTGTTCGTGTCCTTGCCGAAAAGCCGCAGGAGGTCTATGGTGTCACGCCACATGGAGCCGTCAGCAATGGTGTAGCCGTTGCGGATACATATCTTCACGGATGCCCAATACCTCTCTATGTCAAAGGAACTGCGGATATAGTGGCGCAACATGGGATATTGCCCTGCTTTCAACAGCGTTTCGGATCGGCTGTCGGAAAGGATAGCCGTGAAAAGGTCGTAAGGCAGTATGTTGTGGTATTCGCCATTGAAGCCGTTGCGTTTCAGTTCGGGAATGAAACGCTGTCGGGGATAAGTGCAGACGGGGTTTATATCGTATGCACGGAGTTTGTTGTTCTTGCGTACCTCCATGTCGCTGTATTCCGCCCATAGGTCGTAGTAAAGTATGGACATTCCTCGCAGTCGGGCGACAGTGACGGTTGTGCCTTTGGGCGAAATCCACCTTTGCACCACTTCATAAATGGAATACTCGGCTGCCTGCCCTGCCTTGTATCGGGATTTGACGAAGAAGAAGCGTATCACTTGGTACTGCTTGCAGGTGGTGATGATGCAGAAATACTCGTTCTCGTTGAAAACCCTCTTTCGGGTGCGCAACGCTTCCAACTCCATGCCGCAATCCGGGCATGTGCATCCGCAAACGGTGTCCGCAAGGTCGTGTTCACTTTTCCACGAATGTCCGCACTCGGTGCAGATGTTCGTGCCGTCCGCCCTCTTGATGGCGTAATGCTTGAAGCAATGGCGGAAAGCGTATGCCCTCTGTGTGGCGGTCAATTTCGGCAGTCGCTCGCTCAATCGTGCGACTTCCTGCTGTATGGGTGTTCTCGGTTTCATAATCAGAAATTGAATAGGTTGGGTTGTTGTACTTCTTGTGCGGTCGCTTTGGTGGCGGTTCTCGGCTTGCTGCGGTTCTGCAACTTGCGGAGTTCCTCCTCTTGGTATCTGCGGAGTGCGTTCTGCCGTGCTTCCGCCTTTTCCTCTGCCGTGAGTTCCACCACGTGGTTCACCGCCACTTGGCATTGGATTAGCTTGCCCACCTCTATCTCGTTCTCGTCATAGTAGTGGACTGCTTGCCCGAATATCTCCCCGTCCGTGAAGCCGTTGCAACCGCTCCGCTGCACATAGTTGAGAATGTAGGTGACGCAATCGTCTATGTTCTTGGCAGGGTTGCGGTAGTTCTTGGCAAAGAGCGTATCTTCCGCCGCACGTTGCTCCAAGTACATCTGTATCGTTCTCTTGAAATGTTCTGTTCCTTTCATATCGCTGTCGTTTTTATCAGTTATACATTTTTCCGTTTCCCAAAAACTCGTAGTCGTTGGCTGCGCAACTCTCCTCAAAACTCTCTTCGCTGCACTGGTATTCCATATCGTCACGGCACGACTTGAAGAAGCTGTCAAGGCACTTGTCCATGAGGTCGTACAGAGTGGTTCGGGTGTCGGGGGCTTTCAGAAAGTCGTAGATGGGTCGCAGGATGTCCTCGTCTGCGCAATAGCCTGTCAGTACGCAACAGTTATCCGTGAATATCCGGCTTCTACGTTGCTTATTGAAATTTCCTTTGAGGTAATAGGTTTTCGGCTTGAATAGGATGTGCCAATAGTTATTGACGATGTATTTCAGAAGCCGTATGCCGCAGAGTTCCTCCTCTTTTCCGCTGTAACGTGAGGTGAAACGGTAGGAATAACGGCACGTGTCGTAACTCCAATCGTTCACTTTGACTTTGAACACACTTTCAAATGCTTCCAGCGTGTTGCGGTTGTCACTGTCCCAACCGTATTCAAAAGTGCGTAGCCATTCATTGTATGCGGTATCTCTCGCTGCTGCGGAGAGTTCGGCTAATTGGAATAGGTCGTATGTCCTTGTTATCGTTCTCATATCGCTGTCATTTTAGATGGTCTGTTTCAGTATCTCTCTCCAATAGGTCGGCTGCACTTCGCTCAAAAGGAAGTCTGTAAAGTCCCTCCGTGCGTCCTTGTTCAGTTCTCGGTAGAGTTCACGGAACACGGATATGTTGCCGTTGATGTACGTTTCCACCATGTACACGAAGATGTTGTCCACCTCGTAGTATCTGCATTGCTGCGCTGCCGTTTTGCTGCTTCTCTTTGCCATGTCGGTAAGGGTTAAAGGGTGAATAACCAAAGGATGAAACCGAAGAAGGCGGTTGCGGAAAGGATAGCCACGATTACGCCTATCGCCACTCGGAACACTCCGTTTACAATCTCTCTAATGATGCCCCAAAGGATGCCGAACACCACGAAGGCGGTGCGCACAATCAAGCCGCATATCGCAAGCCCTATGTACTGCGCCATTTGTCTGAAATTTGCCGTTGCCGTCATATTTTCGCTGTTTTTGATTTTTTGTTTTTTTAATGCGGATTCAAGAGTTGAGGGAGTTGAGTTTCAAACTATCTTATCTGCCTCTCGTTTATCCGACATTTTTTTTATGCGTCTTTCTGTCGCATCGGTCGTTTTCGTTTCGGGTGCTTGAAAAGGTAGGGATTAGGGAATGCAAGGTTTTTCGGGAAAAATACTACCCATAGGGCTGGAGATTTTTTCCGAAAACAGGAGGCTTGACCTTGCATTCCCGTCCAATCCCGGAATTACCTTTGCGCCCAGAACGGAAATGACAACCTGATGCGCTCCCTGAAAGATGCGAAAATGGAGGTAAACGGAAGTGGAGGCAGATTGGACAGGAAAACTTCGAAAGAGAAATCCGTGAAAAAGGGAAAACGCCAAAAGGAAAAGGGACACTGCCGGAGGCGTGAAACCGGGCAAACCACCGGCAAGGAAGTATGATTTTATATGTTTGGCCGAGCGTGTCCGGTCTGACGGATAAAATCATTCTTCCCGGTTTGCCTGCCGTGTGTGACGGCTTGTTCCATTCATGGATCGGGCGGTCAGACACGGCTTTCCGCTTACGGCTCAAAGGAACAGCAAAAAAGAAAAATCGTCAGAAACCCGTAAAAGCACCTCTTTGGCATAAGCACAAAAGAAATGGGCCTTGCATCATCAGTCTAAACTGTTGTTTAGGCGTGATGCAAAGCCCTTTTCTCCGCTTATGCGGCAGTCGGCATACGTTCGTTCAAAATCCTTTTGTACGATGGTGTGCCGACGGATAAAATCGCTTTTACGGAAAAACTTGTATGAGAAGAAAAAAATTAGGGAGATTCATTTCAAAATCTCCCGTTTTATTGTTACTTTTGCATACGAAGAGTTCTTTGAAGGTTACGCAACGCGCAGAAGGATGATGCAGTAGATAACTAACTAAATCGTAACCTATTACTATCATGAGCAATTAACCTACGCTCAGCTCCAATAAATTACACTCTTTTCGTAACTTCACATAACAAATATACAAAAGCCCCCCGGAATAATATCCGAGGGGCTCCGATTTTTTATCCACTTCCCGAAAGGGAAACAGGAAAGAACTATTTCTTAACAATCTTCACAGTCTTCGCTTCACCATTCGTCAGGACGATCCGTACCAGATAGTAACCGCTACGCAACTGGCTCAAGTCGATAACCTGCTCAGGATTCCTGAACAATTTCTGAAGTTTACCGGATGCATCAATCACATAGATTGCTTCTACCGGTATTTCGGAAACGACTGTCGCATTGTATTCTACGATTGTAGGATACAAACCGACACCTTGTAAAGTGATCGACTCATTGCCTACTGCGCCCAACTTCACGTTGAAGGTCACAGAATCACGGTAAGCCAAGTGGTTTGTAGATTCCGGTATAGTGATATATACCTTGGTCACACCTTCGGATTTACCGATAACGTGTACGCCTTCTGCATGGTCACGTAAACCTGTAACATCAATACGTTCAGCAGCGAAAGATATCTTCGCCGGAGATTCGCAGTTCGCATACAGCAGAACGGAATCACCAACCGTAATCGTTGTCGATTCGACCGAATACTGTAATCCGGCTGCCGCTTTCGCAATGTTCAGCTTGCCAGGAACCAATGTCACGGCATAGTTGTCTTCGTCCGAACTCAGACAGTCGATAACCAGATCGTAAGTGCCGGCATTGACCGGTTTCACATTCGTTTTCACCGTGTAAAGGAAGTTCAGGGCATCCGGATTATCGTTGCCGACGAAGCCTTCATATACAGGTTTGAATTCCGGTATTTCATTACCGTAAACGATGTTGACGGTTCCGGCACTGATCTTCAATAAAGCCTCGATACAGTAAGTGTCCCCATACCTCCTACGATTGTATAGTTCGCACCCGGGTCGCCACCTTCTACATATAATGTATAATTACCTGCACCGGTTATGTCGCCGGAAACTTTTACAGAAGGAGCAGAAGACGCCTTGAAGTCGTCGCTGCCGATAAAGCCGGAATAAGTATATTCGAATGTCGACGGCAAAGCCTCACCGTAAGAGATCAATGCATCCTTCGGTTTCACATACACTTCACGCGGATTGATCTGCATCTTTTCCTTGCGGACAAGCAGTTCGGAACCGTTATGTTTCACAAAGATGGAGATGTTATAGGTTCCCGCATTGACCGGCAGATCGTAATCACCGTTATAAGTGACGATCGGAGTGTATGTGGTAATACCCTTCAGATCGGTCAGTTTTACATCGGCTGCTTTACCTTTACCATCGTAATCAAAGACCATATTACCTAATACGACATTGTAGTCTGCTTCGTTTTTCAGGCGTACTACTTTAAATACTTCCGACTTCAACGCTTCTTCCTGTCCGGATTCTGCATTGTAGCGGGCAGTAATGGTAACACCGTCGTTTTCTGTCAGCGCTTTTGCACGCAAATACCAGATGCTTTCCACCTTCTCAACCTGGATCAGAGCCGGATTGGATGATTCGTAAATAATCTGTGAACCTTCGGCAATCACGGTCGATCCTTGTTTTACAACTGCATTCAGACGAACCAGGTCACCCACGATCAGTTCATTCTGTATCGGAGTCCAAACCATGACATAACTGTTATCCGGATACACCTGATAGCGTGCCTTTCCTACAATTGTAATTTCATAGTTCGGATTTTCCTTGTTGATATCGGTGATACCGGTCAGTTCATAGGTGCCAACCGGTAAGATACCCGCCGGACGGTTATTAAGAACCAGGTTCTTGATACGGTTTCCGACAGCTACGGTAGCAGTCGAATCCAGCTGTTAGCCGATTCGTCGAGCTTGAAGCCTTCGTAAGAGATAAACTCTTTCTGAACTTCCGCTTTATTAAATTCAGGATCAGTTGAACCGTATGCTCTCTTGATTGTATCCAGACGGATGATCAACGGAGCTTTCGCCACTTCCAAGCGGACACTGTCGTTGGTCATTGTACCGGGAACCAGCGTGTTCATGATCAACTTATAGTTACGGTCCTTTGCCTGGAACGGAGGCTGGATAGACTTATCTTCGGTAACTACTTTGATATGCAGTGTATCGTTGTAAGAACCTGCATGCAACGTATTATCGGCAGCAACCGGCTTAACGACAACTTTCGGCATGAAGTCGATGATATCGTCAGGAGTTGTTGTTGTTTGATATTTCGCATCGAAGATGGCTAAGCCACGTTTTTTGTCGGCATCGTTCGGTTCGAACGTCCAGGTCGTATCCTTATCGGCTTCACCATATATACGGTCAACGATCACTTTCCAGACAGCCAGCGGACGCTGGTTGATAAGGAACGAACCGTCAACAGTTTTGAATGCGTAGTTCAGCGAAGATACTTTGTCGATGTTATCCACTTTGGCAACATACAAGCTGTCTTCTTTCTGATTCGGTTTCTCACGCTTCAGGTTTACTTCAGTCTTTTCTGTTGCTTTCTTGCCTTCATAATCGAAGTATCCGGCAAGCGGAACTACTTTGAAGCCTTTGTCGCCTTCGGCTGTCGCAGAAATATAATTTACTGCCTCAGCTGTTTTCGAGAACGCATAAGAAGGAGCACTACCAGTTTCCAGACGTTTAGCCAGATAGAAATAACCGTCAGGATTAGGTTCACCGTAAATCTTTTGCATTACCTTGACCGGTTTATCGTTGATAATAACTTCTGCATCAGCCGGGAATACGGTGATCGTGATGGTATCTTGCTTCACTTCGTACTTTCCTGCAGCGATTGCCTGGATATCGTAGTTAGAAAGAGTAGTCGACACTGTAGTTGTTGCTGCAGCATTTAACTCATAACTATATGTTCCAACATCACTTTTTGATTGACCTAATGCAGCCGAAGTAGCCGTATGAACTACCTGCAGTTTGGTTGTACCGAATAATGCCTCCAGCGTCTGGTCGTTCTTCAAAGTACCTTCTGTGATGAGGAGTTCTTTTCCGAAGATGTTCTTCACATTCGCATCGTCATACAAACGTGCGCTGTCGGGAACAGCCAGTGTCAGCGGAGATTGTTTTATCGTCAGAACACCTCCGAGAGAAGCTCCACCGGTAGATATCTGTAGATTCAACTCATAATTCTGAGCTTGTCCACCTTCCAACTGAATAACATGCAAGGTATTTGCTGCTGCCGTTTTAGTTGCAGTCGGGAAAGATACATTCGGCAATACATTCACTTGTGAATTAGTAAAAATAGCCTCCGTTTCATCATTTACGAACCCGCTGAACACAAAGTCTTTGGCAGACCAAGGAGTTGCCGGGTTTTCGTCTCCGTAGAAACGGCTGGTGTCTTTGGCTGCAATGCTCAATGTAGCCTTATTCACTGTCAATGTTCGAGTTATAGTCGCATCATTCCGGTTACTGGTAAAGAAAACTACATTCTCACCATTTGCCGTATAGCTAAAATAATCCGAAAGATTATCGGCTACAAACCCAAGAGCCTGTCCGCCTCCGACTGTCGGCGTCGCAGAAAATTTCAATACATTGGCTACGGTAGCACCGTCCTTGAAAGATACGGTTCCATTCAAACCGCTGGTCGTACCGTCCTCTGCTTTCACATACAGATAACTAAAACTACTACCTGTCAAGCCAGCATCGGAAACAACCGTATTCATGTCCTGTCCGTAAGTCATCGTTACCGGATCTGCGGCATTGAAACTTACATATATGGTATCGGGAACAGCCGTTTGCGCCTGCATGATACCGCCTGAAACAAGCATCAGGGGAAGCAGCATAAGCTGCTTCCTCGATGTTAATATTGATTTAATATATTTCTTCATACTAAATTAGTTTTACAGGTTACTTCTTAATGATCTTCACTGATTTGAAGGTTCCGTCTTCCAATGTTACATTGAGCAGATAGATACCTGATCCAAACGATGACAGATCAATAACAGATCCCGGTTTGCGAATTACTTTCTGCAACGTACCGTTCATCAACAGCAATTCAACTTGCTTGATTTCAGAAGGAGCGGCCACTGTTACAGAATGGGTAAACAGTCTCGGATATACTTCGATGTAGTCTGTTACTGTGATCTTTTCGTTATCGACAGACAGATATTCGTCGTCTACAAGGAATGTTACCACTACAGGTTCAGCTGCGTTATAGTTCTTGTTACCATGCTGCATAGCTGTAACCGTTACGGTTCCGGAAGTAACCGGAGTCAGAATCCATGCATCCCCAATCTGGTTCACGTATGCAACAGCATCGTTAGACGAATTGAATGTTACAGGAAGTTTACTTGAAGCAGAAGCGGTCAGAATAACATCTCCACCTTCTACGTCGATCACGCTTTCCGGATTCCATGTGATCTTCTGCGAAGCAGCGATAACAGAATATTTGCCGTCCACGTAAGAAACTTCGTAATTGTCTGAAGTATAGTTATCAGAGAATGTGATCGGATAAACTCCTGCATCTGATGTTCTTGTAACAGTCGAGCTGATACGCGGAGCGAAACCAAGATCTTTCAACGTCTCACCTTTCACGAAACCTGTAGCTGTATAAGTCAGTTCTTCCAGATCCTTGCCGTAAACCGATTCCTTATTATCTGCCAGGATCGTCAAAGCAGCTTTGCTGACTTTCAGGAATCCGGAAACATAAGTAACCACATAATTGCGACCGAAGTCCTGTGCCGAATACGGAGTCAGTTTATAAGAACCAGCCTTGCCGTTGTATGCTTCAATACGTACAACCGGAGCCTGACCAACCTTAAAGTCTTCACCATTCAGGAAGTCATTCTTATTATAATCGTAAGCATTTGCATAAGAAGGCAATTCATTGCCGTACTTGATGTCGAAGCTACGGGCTGTTACCACCACGGCTTTCGGAGCAATCACCATTTTATTCTTAGCGGTGTAAGCATAAGTGACAGAACCAAGTGTAGCCTTCACCGTTACAGTATATACACCGGCATCTGTCGGAGCATCCTGTGATGACGGATAAGTTGTCGGTACTGAACCCAGCTGGTCGCCTTCATAATAGATACTGAAGTCTTTCACTTCTTCACCTGTTTCTACGTCGGTCACCTTCACGCTGACAGTTCTAGGATTGCCGTCATAAATACTTGTTACGTTGGAAACGATCACGTTTACTTTAGCTGCGTCACCTTCCGGAGCGATCACTTTGATCGTACCTGTTACAGGAGTTGCATCTTCGTATGTATCGTCACCGTCTGCATATACCGTGATGGTTACATAGTTGTCGCCTTCCGTACGTACATGACCTGTTACAGCATACTTGCCTCTGGCAACTTCAGACAGGATAACACGTTCGCGATCGTTGCCCGACAGTTCGTAACGGATATCATTGATAGACGGCTTGCCGTCAGCTTCCGATTTCAGGTAAGCGGACAACTCAACAGTTTCACCGACCGGTATGACCAGATTACGCTGATCTTCCGGCCAGATGATCGTACGACGGATCTTATCGATAGACAACGTTCCGTTTTCATGCGTTACCGTATAGTTGCGTGCAACACCTTCTGTCGTGAAGTAGATGTCGTAAGAACCACGTGAATCGGATTTAGCATCCGTAGCGATCTTCGGCATTACAGAGAATACGTCTGCCAGATTTTCATATTCATTATTCTTCAAACCGATATACTCGATTTCAAGATCCGGGTTACCACCGCCATACGGACGGCTATAACTCTTCGCACGTACTGTCAGCGGAGCCTTCGTAACCGTCAGACCAGCATTAACAATAGTAGCACCTGTAATATCGAAGTTCGGAAGCAATGCTGCAATCTGTGCGGCAGCTGAAGAAGTCAGACGTAATTCATAAGTACCAACGTCTGTTTTCTTATTGACACCCGACAAATCCAACCAGCTTGTACGGTTCACATTTTCTGCATTCAGCAATTTGCTGATCTCTGCCTGGAATGCGTCAGACAATTTACCTGTCACAGCGGCATAAACGTCAGCATCTGTTGCATCTTCACCGTATTCACGGGTTACAGAAAGAGTGACAGTCAAATCTGCAGCTGTCAACGGCGCCGGAGTTACAGTTACTTTTGCCTGCGCTTCGCTGGCGGCAAACTTAACACCGATAACCGGAGTCAACATTTCTCTTGTCATATCATCAATTACGCGGAGTTGGTAATCGCCTATAGGAGCATCTGCTTCGTACACATCTTCGTCAACCGGCAGAATTGTTTCAAACAAGTCGATCACGTTCTTTTCAGCCAGCAACTTCGCAGCTTTCAGAGTCGGTTCAGTTACAAAGTTCAGTGCAACCTTCAGGTCTGCTGCCTTTGTCACTTCTGTTCCATATACTTTTGTATAAACATCTTTACCTGCTTTTACTTCTACGGTTGCCGCAGTCACTTTCAGATTAGCCAGATCAGTGTCGAGCTGTATGTCGAAGTTACCGATAGCAGATTTCAATGTAGAAGCATCAACGATACGAAGTTATAGTTACCTTGAGTCACGTTATTCTTGATCGAATCAACCAATACGCTATTCAGTGTATTCCCGTGGAATTGCAGTTTGTTGTTACGATACAACGCCCAATGTAGTTTATTCGTACTAAATAACTGGTTCCAGCGGGCTTCCGTCATTGCGGCTTTCTGATTTTCAGGATCTTCCTCGATAGATACCAAGCTAAATCCATAATCATCGGCAGCCAATGTCAGATTTGTCAGGTCGTAAACAGGAACACCGCTTACAATACTCCAGACACCTTTCAATTGTTCTTCGCTGAATGCAACAACGATACCCGGAGCTACCACTTTCACCGCATCTACAGCAGTAACAGCTTCCGAATCAGGAATAGTTGTAACTTCTGCGCCTTCGATAGCATAGACGAATGTATAATCGTCGGAAGTCAACTCTACCGTATAGCTGTAATTACCGATCACCGGATTTTGCTTATCCATCTGTTTGTTGGTAATCACCAGGTCTACCGCTACCATATTATCGGTTGTCAGCTTAGCATTCAATGCCAGGATATCATCGGTAATCTGTTTGATGATTTCCGCTTTCGTTGCTTTACCGAATGTGAAGGCAGCTTTAGCAGCTGTTCCTTCTTCGGCGGTTGCAGCCAAATAAGTAGGCAATGTAACAGTCAGTTTGCGCTGTCCGATTGAAACACCGTCACCCTGTTGATGTGCATAACCGACGAATGCTGTATTTCCGTTATAAGTAAATGTAAAGTTGTCCCATGCAGTCCGCTGGCCTTCTTTTACAGTAATCGTATAAGGATAGTCACCAACAGCAGGAGGAGTAGCACTTACATTATCCAGATTTATTGTAAACATATCAGACAAATTATCTGCCAGGCAAGCATACAGGCTGAATAGGTCGTTGTTGCCATCGATAAATTTGTTCAACAGGTCGTTTTCAATAGAGACTTTAGTTCTTCCGTATTTGTAAGAAGTTACCGGGAAGGTTAGTTCTATAGCCGCTTTGTTTACATTCAGCTTCTGGCTACCGGTCAGTGTAATCGCAATATTGTTAGTGACAAGATTTGCGAACACAACAGTATATCCATAACCCGCTTTTGCAGGAACAGGGCCTTCTGCCGGAGCATCCAAAGTCACAGTTAAGCTCTTCGCCGGTTTCATAAGTTTAGCCACATCTGCAAAGAACTTAGCATTGGCCGGATCTTCCAGAATAGCATTCTTGATAGAATCCTGCAAAGCAAGTTTCGTATTGATATCGCGGTAAGTAACGTTTACTAATGGCAATGTCACTTTATGTTTTGCTTTCTGGATAGCAACAGACAGTTTGTAGACAAATTCATTTCCGTCTGCTTCCAACTGTCCTTCACTTACCGTGTAAGCAAACTTATAGAATTTCTCGAAGTCTGCTTTATTGGCAAATTCCAGTTTATAACCATATACGTTAGTTACCTCCGGATATGAATTATCTGCAATCGCTTCCGATGTGTTGCCCGATTCGTTGTAGATCAAAGAAATCTTTCCACCCCAGTTACTCAAAGTAGGTATCTGCGGGAATAAAGCTTCTTTGTCAGCCTTAATCCGTTTCTGGATATCGGTCAGGATATCATTTCCATATTCTTCGGCAGTCTTGCCGAATGTCAGCGGATTCTTGATATAAGCCGGAAGTGCCGCATTCATATAGTAAGGAACTCCTGGAATATCACCCTCATCACCGAATGTGATCGAGCGGATATAAGTACCGGAGAAACCGCCTCCCAAATTAGGAAGAACAATAACACCGGACGGATCAAATTTCACATCTCTTACCTTTGATGAACTCTGGAAGAAAACAGTATAAGCCAGTGTACGAGGTATGTACAGAACCGAAGAAATAGTCACACCCATCAGATCCGGATTTGTCAACAGCAGATCTGCTTTAATCCATTGTTCTATCACCTCATCTGTCAGGCTACCGTCGTTCTTATTGAATGTATAAGTATTTAACTTGATCGTTAATACAGGACGGGCAATCAGGCCGAAGTTTCCGGTATATACATAAGAAGTACCTTCTGTGGTAACTCCTGTTGTACTGCCATTCACTGTGATCGATTTGAAATCTGCTACAGCATCGGTAAATACGACTTTATAAGCAGACTTGAAATCACCGTTTTTATCTGTAATATCTCTGTCGCGGTTGATATTCGGCAATGTTACATCACCAATATATTCAGCCAGACCCGGATTGGCAAACAGGATGGCAGATTTGATGCGTTCGATAATTTCCTTTTTCGTGATACCAGCCACAAAATCATATTCGAAATCAACACCGCTCATAGTCACGGAAGCATCCTTACATACGAAGTTTGCATCGTTACGGAGTTTGATTTCAACGCTGTTCACAAAAGTAATAACAATCTTATCTGTTGCGGAATTATCCACATACACATTCTGCATGTCAAGATCAACCGCCTGCAAATATTTGCTCTTGTTGATAGTGATCTTATAGCCATACGTTGTTCCTTCTGCTACTGCATTATTCTGACCGACAACCGTACCCTGGGCATTCAGAAGAGCCACGGCATAGTTAGGAGTATATTTGTTTCCGTTCTTTTCTACTGTCAGGATACCAGCATTCTTCAACAACAGATCGTTGGCTATCAGAGTCGTTACGTCTTTTGCTTTCCAGTCGTACACATACGTTTCCGAATACTTCGGCAGACGCATAGTTGTTGCTGTTGTCGGCAAAATCTTTACAAACAACAAGGCGTTATTGAATACACATACATTTTCTGTCGCCTGCAGATTTCCTGAAGATACAGAACCACCGGTCACAAATGTATAATCGTATTTCGATTTATAGTCCGGATCGGAAGGATCGGAAACTGTCACCGTATAAGCGATCTGTGTATTATCGGCTGTCGGTAATTGAGAGATACCCGTTACTGTAGCCGTTAATCCGGTTTCAGTAAACATCGTCTCGTTGATCGTATTGATAGAGGCGGCCAGATAAGCTGCCAAATCGGGAACAGAAGCAAACTCACTGCCTATCTCGATCGGATTTGTGATACGATCCGGCAACGCAATCGTTACAGATGTTTTCTTTACGGAAATAACATTCTTAACCTTATAACTATTTGTTGCTTTGTCAAACGATACAAATTGCGAACCAACCGAAGTTGTTGTTTTTCCACCATCCGTATAGTTAGCATCCAATGTAACAATATAACTATATACATTACCCGGTGTCAATTTACCACTGGTTACTTCCGAATTGAAGCCGTCGTTTGTATAAATCTTAACATCAGCGATACCTCTGATAGCTGATATCTGGCTCAGGATTCTATTCTTCGCCTTATTTACCGTCACGGCATCCAACTGTCCTAAAGCGGTAGTCTGCAACCAGACAGGGAGTTCTACTTCCCCAATCTTTTGCTGGCTGATCGTGAACTTGGCAGTAGCCGTAAAGACATCACCCGTTGCTCTTGTTCCGTTATCAACGGCTACTTTAGAGAAATCGTAAACATCACTGGTAGGCAATGTCAGTTTAAGGGTGTAGGTTCCTGCCGGAGGAGTCGGGGTTGTCAGTAAATCGTATTCCGTATTATCGGCAGCGACCAATGTCAGAGAATACCCCTGTGCCATATCCGGCATCTTATCCAGCGAAATAGCATTACGCAAGGATGTCGAAGGATCGGTACCATACGTTACAGCCGTAAATTTAGCCGGGAAAATAACTTTGCCGGTTGCGGCTACAACTGATTTCTTTACTTCTACTTTATTCACAGCATTGAAGCTGCCTGTCTGGCCTTCCAGAATAACCTGGGCTGCCGTAGTCTCAGCATCGGTGAAACCAATCTTCAGATCTTTCTTTGCACGAACATCAAAAGTATAGGAATAAGTACCTACTGCCAAAGGATATGCAGGCGAGCCTGTGATCTGTATGTTTTCGAACGAAAGCACGCCATCATTGATCAGCGTCTGGTTCTTTTTGGACAGACCGGCCAGGATAGCACTCTTCAATGCTGTTTCGTCCTGAACCTGGGCACTTATCGGAGTATAATTTGCTACTGTAAATACAGAAGCTTCAAGAGTCGGTTTTATTACAATACTGTTACCGACACCCACCAACTGTCTGTTTGCTATACCTTCTACTCTCGTCGGATCAATTGTTGTAACACCACTTATCTGGGCATTCGACCGGACAAAGTCAACGATCAGATCATCCGAATTAATGTTTATTTCAAATGTATATGTATAATTCTGTGCAGTTAACCCATCGATATAGACTGTACCGCCATTAGATATCTTCACATCTGAGATATGTATATCGTTCTTTTCAGTGCCTGGTATTTCGGCTTCTATCAGATTATAGATTTCATCAGCCAGCTCTACAGCATTGGCCTCGTTTCCTTTTCATAATGGGCTAAGATTTCCTTGGCCGGCACCTTTATAGTTACCACCTTTTTATCAGTTACAACAATAGCGCCTTCAACCAGGACAGAAACATTGGTTTGTCCCGGTTCTACCGGAGCAACATTTACACCGTCGGAACGGGTAAATGAATATTTAACCCCTGCCGGAGTCGTCAGCTTCGCCGTATAATGAAAAGTTCCTCCCGCCAGTTTATCAGAAGTAACAGGTCCAGTCGGACTGCTTAAAGTAATATCACTGGCATAAATCGGAGTTCCGGTTGAAGTTGTCAACCTGTCTGCAATGTCACTTTTTAAGCTGACTACATTAGCCAGGTTATCCGTAGCAGTAATGGTGTATAAAGGTAATTCAACTCTCTTTGTTACCGAGTTTATATTACCAATCGTATAAGCCACGGCATTTTCCCAGTTAACTCTCTGCTCGCATAAAGTAAAACTTACAACTTTACCATCTGCACCAACCCTCAATATATAATAATATATAGGATCATTATAAGTTAAATCAGGCGAATGTCTGGAATACTCTTTCATCCGGACCTCAGTAGTTCCTTCAATACTTGCCGGTAAACCTTCAAGCCTCGGACTATCATAAGAAGTCAAAGTTCCTAACTCAGAAACTATTGCACTAAAATCCTGTCCCTTAAACTGTTTGTTGGTACCATCCAAACGATCATCAAAAAACTGGGGACTGCTGGAGGATTCTGTTGTTATCCTTTGATATGCAATAATCAAACTTTTAACATCATCAGCCGTGGCTCCAAACTTAAGTTCATTAAGATTTCCATTATCCACATATGGAATCTCTCTAAACACAATTACATTACTGGTAGTAGTAATAGCCTGCGCTTGCGTCACAAACCCCACCAACAGTAATGCAAACAGAAGTAACCTTCTGCTTATATCAGTAAAGTATATTTTTCCCATACTTTATAGTATTTCATTTTTAATATTCTATTTCTATCACGCATTGATCCAATTCATGCAGGGGATATAATTTAGGGTACACTGCTGAACCTTCTCAAATATTTCACGTACGACACGTTCATTATGTTTAATGAGGAATCGTGGCTTTTCGTAAGACATTATTTATTTGCACTTTAAATAGGCAAAAAGGCCCCGGCCGTGAATAAATATTTACTGCCAGGGCCCAATTTTTTGTCCACGTTCCTGCTTCACAGCAATACTAGCGGAAGAATTTATATTTCATTACTTTAGTATTAATATCCGCTTTTTCGTCCTCACGGATTAGTTGGTGTCAGGTAGAGGCATTGCAAGCAACGCCTCTACTGCCGCCGCGCGGTTATCTATTTTAAATTATTGATTATAAACTTCTTTAT
Source organism: Parabacteroides sp. AM58-2XD (assembly GCF_003463685.1). NCBI lineage: Bacteria > Pseudomonadati > Bacteroidota > Bacteroidia > Bacteroidales > Tannerellaceae > Parabacteroides > Parabacteroides sp. AM58-2XD. Next base: position 6,994 of record NZ_QSDP01000099.1, on the reverse strand, counting down.
ATCAATAGTTATTCATTGTCTTACTTAACGACAGCCTTCACTGTTGTTCCATCAACTACAACAACTACGATTCCTGCCGGAGCATTGAATGTAACGTTGTCGGAATTGATTGTCGTGTTAGCGATTGTCTGACCCAATACGTTGCTGATGACAACATTCTTGTTTGCAGCATTCAGGATCGTTACCTTACCCTGGCCACCCAGAACTGTTACGTCAGTTGTATTAATAGATTCGTTGGATACCGGATCAAGTTCGTCAGCTTCATCGAAGTAGATGTCACCAGTAGAGGTAGCAGTCTTAGATGTAGCGAAGTCATAATAATCTTCCGACGGAATCATTTCTTCACCACCTACACATTCGTTGAATGCACGTACACGTGCCGTGTAAGCAGTTTGCGGGATCAGGTTATGAACAGCTATTGATGTTGCAGTAGCAGCAACCTTGAACGATTCTTCACCGTCGAAGTTGATATCATCCTGCCATTCGTAATATGCTGTAGGCAATGAACCTACTTCTGTTCTCCAGTCACCAGTATTGAACTCGCCACCGTTGATAGGCATACCCTGAACAGGTTTTCTAACCATCCATGTTGCAGGAGTATCGAACAGATAGATATCGATCTGATGTGCATCAGTCTGGAATCCTTCCATCAAGCGGATTGTATACTTAACCGGTTTCGTGATATCGGTAGTCAGATCCATGTTGTCCATCTGGTGGGCAATCGGAGCATAACCCCAGTTTCTGTCGATCGGCTGGGTATTACCCTGCAATTCGAAGTTGTCTACACTTACCTTAGTTACTTCTTTCTGCGGTTTACCTGCTGCATCTGTATATTCTTTAGTTACTTCCAACCAGTAGTTAACTTTGTTATCACGGTGGATAACATCACCTGTTGCGTTGAACAATTCAACCCAGATAGTTCTGCTTGCATCGTCAGCACGTACTTCAGACATAAATACATCTTCAGAAGTATACTTCGGAGTGAAGCGACCTACAGCAACCTGATAGTATTGAGCACCCGGAGTGGCTGTCCACTTGATACGAGCATCGCTACCACCTACATCACCTGGTTCCATATCTTTAATATACGGCATTTCAAGACCGGCTGTGAATGCCAGCGGCAGATTCTTCTGTACATCACATACAGCTGACAGAGACAATGCGTTTTCTACGTCGCAAAGATCTTCTACATTCGGAGTTGCACGAACACCGATCTGAGCAGCTACGTCGCCACGAAGAACATCGTTCACCAGGTCGTTTTCACCACCCTTGAATGTATAAGGATTTTCTTCTGCTGTTGCAGCCAGTTCCATAGATTTCTCACGGATGAACAGTTTCACTTCTTTTGCTTTGTTTGTTCCGAATGTGAACAAGTCAGAAGCACTCAACAAGTTGATTTCCTGTTCTACCTTAGATTCTTCACCACTTACAGTAGTACCGTAATGAGGCAGGTCACGACCCTGGATATAGAATACAGAATCTTTAGAAGCACCACCATTTACAACACCGAACTGGAATCCTTCGATCTTATTCTTACCGGCAGCGTCAGAGCTGAACCATACTTCAGGAACTTTCACGTCACCCTTGATACCAGCTGTCAATGTATCGTTCACATTGATTCCGTAAGGAGCCCAGATACCGAAGTGTGCCCATCTTTCGTCGTTAACTGTCAGATTATGTTTATAATCATCCAGGTCGAAGAAGTATACGCGGTTGTAAGCTTCTGCGTCAGCACCATGCTGTTGCGGAGCCAGACGGATAGAGTCTTTTGCATAGTAGCGAGCCCACATGCCTCTTTCAGAACCACTGGTAATTGTATCGATAGACATTTCAAGACCGTTACGATCTTTCGGATCGAACTTAGCAGAAACCAATGCCAATATTTCACCGTATTTGTTCGGAGAAATCTGAACCATAGTACCTACTGTATCTACTCTACCATAAGCTTCACCGTTCAGGTCGCCCAGAACTGTTACTTCATATTCGAATGCACCCTTCTTATTAGAGAATACTTCCATGTCAACCGGGTCAACGATGTTCAAACCTGCGATGATGAACTGACCGTCGCGTACCGGATAGCAAGTATTTACATAACGAGTCTTGTAATCCTTACGGAACATTTCGTTATAGATAAAGTTAGGAGCAGGAACCCAGTTTTCGCTTGAACTGCCAGAAGAAGAAACTCTATCTGCTACACTACCGCCACCGCAAGAGTTGCAAGAGCCGAACTGTTGAGTCAGGAATGAATAGAAGCTAGTATAAGAACCGATGATCTTATCAGCATTCATTGTAGTGATCAAACCTCTGTCGGTAGTACCGAATGTATAGAACTCATTCCAGCCTTTTTTGTTAGATGCAGTTGCACCGAACTGAGCTACGTGGTTGAATACGTTAGGAGTTCCGCCAAAACATTCGTTCCAGCTTTCAGCTGCGATCGGAAGCAGATTCACGTCATTGTAAGGAACATACTTAACAGTCATGTCAAGACCCATTTCTTCCACATACTGTACAGCATAGTCGTTATCCAGGTCCACTTTATAGACCAAAGTATCGCCAACGCTCAAACCGATAAATTTACCGAATGTAGCACCGTTATATTCTTCGATCGGTTTTTCCTGAGAACCTTTCTTCACATATACTTTCGCAAAGTCAAGGCTTTCACCAGAGAATACGAATGCATTTGTATGATAGATAGCGTCGTCAACGTTCTCAGTCTTAGAGAACTGTTCTTTGAAGACCTTGATTGAAGCAACTGTACCACCTTCTACATCAGGTTTCAAACCTGTAGCAAAGATCTTAACAGTGTGAGGTCTTGACTCATATTTGTAACCATCCCATTCGTCGAACGGAGCGAAGAAGAAGTCCTTACGGTCGATCTTTTCGAAGTATTTTACTAATTCTGAGCTCAGAACACCCATAGCATGGCTTAACAGAGACTGATCGGTATCTTTGAACCATACGAATGTATTGTTTCCGTAGATCTTGATCGGTCCTTCATATACAGTGCCTTCTACTTTCTTATCCATCAGATCCTGACCGGTGAAAGTATAAGTTGTACCATCCAATGTCTTTCCATTTTCAAAATATCTTGCGATAGACGCATCGTAAGTCAGAGCCGGGTTGATAGTATATGTTTCATTTACATACTTAGACTCGTCGTCACCGATATTCACATCACCACGGTGATATTTGAAGATAGCGTTAACGCTAACGATATTCGAATAGATATTACCTGAACAGTCGATAACTTTCACTGTTGCGTCAGTACCTACAACTTCAGGATAATCTTCTATACAACAATCCGGACAACCATGTTCTTCCAACCATGCAGCATAGTCGGTGTAGCTATGTCCCTGAACTGTCATCGGCAGATAACGACCCGGTACATAAGTTGAATCTTTCTTACCATCTTTTGTATAGACGATCTTCCAACCCTTGATATTTACATCGTCATCATAACGGCCTGTTGAATGCTTCGGAGCTTTTGTCTGGTTAACCAGCAGCAATTCACCATAATGCATTTCACTCATTTCGCGTCCGTTGTTGAACGAGTTGAAATAAGGCAAGTTCTTGAAACTAACTTTTGCAGTCTTATAATCCAGATATTCGTCGAAGAACAGATCGTTCAATTCGTTATATTCAGGAATAGATGTAGCCTGAAGTGCATAACGAGCTGTATCCGATGCTTCTGCTGTGATTGTAGACCAGATATAATCATCTTTGTCAAATGCTTTTACTTCTTGCGGAGCAAAGTAGTAAGTGAAACGAGCGCTTGATTTGCAATCGCGATCGTCTGTTGCATCTGTCTGAACAAAATATTCACGAGGAATAAGATAAGTTACTTCCTTACTTACACCCGGTGTACCCGTTCTACCAATCTTACCATCATCAAACATTTTATCCAAAGAAACAAAACCATCGACTTCCGCCAGATTGCTTTCTTTAGAAACTTCCATCTTATCTGCGATAAACGGATACTTAACGTTCAATTTGTAATATGCCAGTTCTTCCTGCGGAGCAGCATCCTGATCTGCTTCGTAAAGACCATCACGGAATGCAGCACTGAATTTATCGGTATATACGTTGTTAGTTTTACTATAGTTATTCTTATATAACGTATTCCAGAACTCAACGTTTGTTACCAATGTATCAGGAGCACAAGAAGTGTTACGTCCGGCACCAGCTTCAAATACTTTTGCATTAGCTGCACCGAAAGCAACATCCGGGCGAGTAAACGCCAATCTTGCATTCGTAAATACAGTTAACGGTTCAGTGTCTGAAGAACCTGTATCACTTTCCGGATCTTCTACTGACTTGGCACCTCTTAACATTACAATGATAATTTTGTTATCAAGGGACCCCTGCTGCCATGAATTCGGATTCTGATTGTCAGCATCCGATACACTGGCTTTCACATGTGTAGTATGTCTTTCACCGATCGTGTGGTTCTTTGCAGTAAAGATAGCGCGATCGCTAACCATCTGCCTACATATGAGCCATCCAGGTTATAAACATAGACATCATAAGTCCAGTCGATCTTACGGTTAACCAGTTCCGTGTTACCAAAAGCACGAACATCCAGTTCAACGCTTTCAACACCAGTCAGCCCTTTTGTGCTATACACAAAGTCTACACGTGCACTGGCGTTCTGATTCTGATAAATACCTAAGCCTGTATTGTTGGCAGCATCCGTAAACTTCATATATTCGGCAGTATTCATAATCTCATGATTCTGAATCTGCGAATAATCCATTTCCAGATATTTACCTGTAAACGGTTTCTGATAGTTACCGCTTGTTGGATCCACATTTAGGAATGTTGCAAAAACACCATTCATCACACCAGCTCCCATTTGTGTAAAATCGATCAACGACTCATAGTTTCCATAAGAAGTTGAATTTGCAACCCAATGATCATGAACATTCACCCGCTCAGTAAGCTTCATCATGCTCTCTGTAACAAGACCACCTTCGTCTTCCCACTGGGCAACACTGTTCACGGTTTTATACCACGGCGCCTTAATATTAGCATAGTCCGGATCTGCTGCATTCAGCATCGGAGACAAGCCATAAAAAGCCATAGCACATAAAAGAGCGGCCGACCCGCCTTTTACCAAAGTACTTTTTCTCATACGTAAAACATTTAATTAATAAAATTATGATCTATACTCAAATTGACTATTTTTCGTCCATTTAGCTCATTTCAACCGCCTAAACCCGTAGGACACAAGAAAAAGCATTTTAGGGGAACTGTTAAATGCCTGTATATGGGCATCTTTTTTACTCATCGATTACCGATTTGGCGAGTTTAAACGTTCCTTTTTTCTCGCCACGCGTTTAAGATTCTTTTACTTTTGTAACAGGAATAGGGTATTTTGTCCTTGTTTCCGTATCGTACTGATAAGAAAGCAGATAGAAAAGTGAAAAAAGTTCTGAAAAGAATTGCAGGTTCAAAAGGAATGCGTATTTTTGCTGCAAGAAAAAAAGGAACGTTTTTTTTAGTCATTCAAAATCCGGTCTCCGCCCTTGATTAATATTCCATACAAAGGATTCATCCTATTTGTTAAAGCATCTTTTTTTACTCAACGGGAGTGTTCTGTAAGTACATAAAACTAGCGTACCTGTACTTTAATATTAATAAATATATACCCAAAATTATCCATACTTCCAAGTTGTATAATAAAAAATTATTTGCATTTATATAAATGTAATATGCACACTATGACTACATCTCCCGATTATCATTTTGTCACCTCCCATCAAATAAATCAGTTCAACATGCTAACGGAGATACGGGTTCGTTCAAGATTTGTCAGTAACCAAAAGATCAAGGGAAAAGTTGGTTCAACAATTTCTATAATCGGAAAACAACTATTTCCGGAATCAAATACTATAATATAAGTCTGTTTGTTATCCGATTCGCCCTCCTTATGAATTGCAGACTATTGCCTTCAGCTTTCAGATGTTCTGAATAGAATGTTTTTCAACACGTCCGACTGAAGGGAGGAAACTGCTAAAAAATGTATACGAGAATTCAAGGTTAAATAGCTGTCGGCAAAATAGAAGACTTTTGTCTTCAAATATATACACTTGTCATCCCAAAAGCTGTCTTGACAATTCGGAACACCTATGCTTTTGGGACGGATAACTTCCCGCCGGCCAATGGATAACTATTCGTTGGCGAACGGATGCCTACTTATCGGAATCTACTTCCTGTGTAAGGCATCCTTCAGGCGGATCCGCTATTTTTCAATCAGTTATCTATCCTGAAATCTGAAAGGTGAAGTTTGAAAACTTTATTGGAGGGTGGTTTACAGAACGATGGACTCGCTCAATGGAAGTTAAAAATGAATCTCTTTTCGTTCCGGCAATGCCGGCATCAGTTATCGTTACCTGTCATCCGGCAATGTGACTTTTTAAATTAGTTCTTTCATTTCCTATAAAGAGATAAAGGAGGAACTATTACATACCTCCTTATCTATTGTCTCTTAAGTCCCTACCCAGTAAAGCTACCCTGTACACCCTAGTCGGTTAGGGTGTACACCTCATCCCGTTACCCTGTACACCGTATTCAATTCCTCCGTACAGGCCAGTAATACTAACTAACTACTAATAAACTAGTTGATAGTCGCTTTTAATATAATAGCCAGTAACCTATGAGAGAACATTCGATGACAATTTCACCACGCTGACACAACAGTTGTGCACAACTGTTGGCAAACATACGAGCTATGAATGGTTCATTTATTGTCAAATTTGAGCTATCTTTTATAGCAACAGGTTGTACCTGGCTCCCCTCTGGAGAGGGGGAAGGGGGTGTGTCATATCCCCGCCATACAACCACCATAATCAGAGTCACTTGACTATTACAGGTTCATTTGCCGTTTGCTTCAGCTGACGGTTTACAAGTTGTTTCTCTCTTTTGGCTTCAGCCACATTTCTCCTAGATAGAAACCTGTAAGAAATGGGACTAAAGTCCAATGAGATAACCCCTT
>NZ_QSDP01000098.1:0-24440 GCF_003463685.1 Parabacteroides sp. AM58-2XD | reverse complement strand
TCAGACCGGGAAGAAAGTTTCCACGAGCAAGGAAAGGAAGGCCCAATTGTAAAAACTATACTCTAACTAATTACAAAAGAGCACTATGAACCTTAAATTGATGACATTGGGTTCTAACCCTGGGTTTATGAAAACCCGCTCTTGTCTTTCCGCCCTGTAAGGGCGGAACAAGCTAAATATCAACTCTTTTCGTCTTGTCGCACCCCTACAGGGTGCCTCAGAAAGAGAAGGATTCAAGGGAACCCGGGGTTAGAACCCTGGGCTAGTTTGTTACAGGCCTACAGCCTGAAGACACCGTCACTAACTGGCTCATCCTATAATTAGCAGATAGCTCAAATCTTTCTAAATTGGCATATTGCCACATTATTCCCTATGTTCCATCGCGAAGCCCGATTTTCAAATCTCAATAAAAAAAGGCTTCCAACCAGTGGAAACCTTCTTCGTGTTATTTTACTTAAAATAGATCTTTCAACAATCCTGCTCTTCGTGATGACGTGCTTCTTTGCGGTTCTACAATATTTATCGGAAATAAAATGTCGTTTCGTCACACCACGTCACCGCTGTCTACAAAGTGGGTAGCGCTTGCCGTATCTTTGATATGTAATTAATAATCAACTAAAAACAATAAAGTATGGCATTGCAGTTTCATTTGGTTCAAAGGAAGAACCTTAGTAAAAATGTAGAGGTAGGGAAAGAGAAACTCTACTATGCGCAGACCCGGGCGACGGGGACGTGTTCCTTCGATGAGTTGTGCGAAATTGTGGCAGAGAGTTCTACTGCTTCGAGCGGTGATGTGAAGGTGGTGATAGACCGTGTGATCAAATTCCTGCTCCTGTTCCTGGCCCGCGGGGAGGTGGTGCAGTGTGGCGAGCTGGGTACCTTCCAGTTGTTGCAGACCAGTTCGGGGAGTGTGACTACTGAGGAGTTCTCTTCGAATATGTTGTATCGCGCCCGCCTTCGCTTCCGTCCCGGTCCTAAGTTGCGTGAGTTGATCCTGACGGCTAAGAGCGAGCGTTTCAAGCTCGAAGAGTCGAAACCTGCCACACCAGGTGGTGGAAGTGATCGTCCTGAAATTGAATGATCTCTGTAACCTGTGTGTATGGATAAGTATTCATTTACCCGCAAGTACCTCCCCGCCGCACGTATGGCGGGTGAGTTGTACGGATTGAACCCGGTGGTGATCCTGGCTCAGTCTGCTATTGAAACCGGCTGGGGGGAGAGTTCCCTGGCTACCTGCTACAATAACTTTTTCGGACTGACGGGGTATGGTGTTGCCAATGCTTACTGGCATGGCGGCAAGACTGATCTGGATAAGCCGGACGGTCTGCTGTTTCGCCGTTACAACAGTCCTGAAAATAGTTTCCTGGATTTTGCCCGCCTGATAGCGACGGTTTATAAGCAGGCGGCAGCTGTAAGCAATCTCACGGGCGTATGCCCGTGAGATTGCTTACAGCAGGTATATCAGTGAAGTGAACGGGGATAACCGGGCGGCTTATTGCAAGATGCTGGAGAGCATTGCACAGTCGCTGGTTCCCATAGTGTATAATCTTAATAATGACAGCGTATGAGCGAGAAGACAAACAAGGTGAAAACGATCCTGCAATTTATTATGGATCTGCTGGGATTCCTGTTGGGAAGAAAGAAACAAGGATGATCCCCGTAAGGGCGGTTCGCGAACGCCCTTACCGAACCGTCCCTTATGTCAATGCCGAAGAGATGAACATATAAATCATCATCCCGATAATGTCGTTCGTGATGGTGATAAATGGTCCGGTAGCCAATGCCGGATCAATTTTCAGGCGGTCGAGCGTCATCGGAACAAGCGTACCGAAAATACTGGCGAACATAACGACGGCGAACAAGCTCAGGGAGACGGAAGCCGTTATCCCTTTGTCGCCCAGCATAAAGAAGTTATATATGAATACGACCAGACTGATGATGCTGGCATTGATCAACGAAACGATCCCTTCCTTCAATATCTGCGGAAGAATGTTATCCTGTTTCAATGAGTTGTTGGCCAGGCCCTGTACTACGATAGCGGACGACTGTATACCGACATTTCCTCCCGTTCCACCGATCAGAGGAATAAACAAAGCCATTTTGGGATTACTCGCCAGATTCCCTTCGAACCCCCCGAGGATAACAGAGTTTGCCAGTCCGCCGATCATACCGATCAGCAACCAGGGTAGGCGGGCGGCCGTCTGTGTAAATACATTATCCGAAGTTTCCACGTCCTGCGAGATACCGGATGCCAACTGGTAATCACGTTCGTGTTGTTCGCGGACTTCATCCATTACGTCGTCGATGGTGATGCGGCCGACCAGGCGACCGATACTGTCTATTACCGGTAAGGCTACCAGGTCGTATTTCTCAATCGTTTCGGCAACCTCTTCGATACTGTCGCTTTCGCGGACCGAGATCGGATCTTTCTTCATGACATGCTTGATCTTCGAGACGGACGGATTGGTGATCAGCCGCTGGAGGGGAAGTACGCCTTTCAGTCGTTCGTCGTCGTCTATGACATATACATAATAGATTTCGTCCATATCTTCCGCCTGCTTGCGCATTTCATCGATACATTGAGGCATACTCCAGTTCTCGTTGACCACGATCATTTCCGTACCCATCAAACCGCCGGCGGTATCTTCATCATATTTCAGCAGGTCGACGATGTCGCCGGCCTGTTCGACGTCTTCAATATGCGAAAGAATCTCTTCCTGTGTATCTTCGTCCAACTCACGCATCAGGTCTACCGCGTCGTCGGTTTCCATATTGTCGACGAAGCGTTTGGCGATCAGTTCGTTGGGTAGTTCTTTCAGTAATTTATGACGGTCCTCTTCATCCAGTTCCATCAGGACGTCGGCGGCCTTGTCGCCGTCCATCAGCAAATACAGATAGATTGCTTCCCCAAGATTCAACTCCTGGTATAGTTCGGCAATATCTGCCGGATATAAATCGTGAAGCAAAGCCTGTGCTTTGGCATCATCTTTTTCTGCGATGATACTTTTCAGGTTGTCGATATAGTCTTTCGTCAGTTCAATCATAGGTCATGTTGTTTGTAACCCCGTTTTTATTCCTTCTGTATAGTCCCTGTCTGCTTCAGCCACCGGTCCGCAATCAACGTCAGTTCGACGAACTGTTCAACCGAGAGCTGCTCGGGCCGTTTGTCGAAAACCGGCAGTGCGTAGTCCGGACAATCCTTTCCCAGCAGTGGTTTCATCGAGTTCCGGAGTGTCTTACGACGTTGGTTGAAAGAGGTCTTGACTACCGTTTTGAATAATTTCTCGTCGCATCCCAGTTCTTTCCGGTCGTTCCGTACCATGCGGATGACTGCACTTTTCACTTTTGGAGGCGGGTCGAATACGAATTCACTGACAGTAAAGAGATATTCTACCGTATACCAGGCTTGCAACAGGACGCTGAGGATACCGTAGGTCTTGCTGCCCGGTCCGGCTGCCAGACGTTCTGCCACTTCTTTCTGGATCATCCCCGAACAGCAGGGCACGTGTTCCTTAAAGTCGAGGACTTTAAAGAATATCTGGCTGGATATATTATAAGGATAATTCCCGATCACACAGAACTGGCCGGGGAAAAGTTTGGAAAGGTCCAGCCGCAGGAAATCTTCTGCCAGGATACGCCCTTCAAGCGCCGGAAAGTTTTGTTCCAGGTAATCTACCGATTCCATATCCAGTTCCACCACGGTCAGGTCATGGCCCGCTTCCAGCAGGTATTGGGTAAGCACTCCCATGCCGGGACCGATCTCCAGAACCGGTAAATCTTTGTAGTCCGACAACGTATCGGCAATACGCTGAGCGATTTGTAAATCCTTCAGGAAATGCTGTCCTAATGCTTTCTTTGGCTTAACTAATCTCATCCAGTTCTTTGGTGTAAAATGTTCGTATTAAAATATAATGCTTATCTTTGCGGGTGCACAAAAATACAACAAATAATTTAAAGTATCCTACGTAGAATGAATTTTAAGAGTATCCTACAAACGTTTGTCAAGATATTTTTACCCTTAGCTTTTGGCTGTTTGCTGCTTTGGTTTTTATATAGTCATATGGATGTCACCGAGATATGGCGTGTCATCCGTGAGGGGGTAAGATATGATATTATATTGGTTTCTTTACTGTTCGGTCTGTTTGCCAATGTGGTTCGCGGATTGCGTTGGGGGTTGTTGATCTCCTCATTGGGCGAGCGTTTTAAAATGAGTAATATCATTTATGCCGTGCTGGGAAACTATGCCGTGAATATGGTGCTGCCGCGTGTCGGTGAAGTCTGGCGTTGCGGTATTATCACCAAGTATGATAAGATCCCGTTTACCAAGTTGCTGGGAACCTTGCTGATCGACCGTGTGAGCGATACGATCGTAGTGGGATCGATTACTTTGTTGATTTTTATTTTCAATTTCGACTTCTTTGTCAGCTTCTTTGCGAAGAACCCCGCGCTGCTGGAAGGTTTCCAGAAAATGTTCGATTCGATATGGATTTACGTCGGTGCAGTAATTTTAGTGGTCGGAATTTGGTTTGTTTTCAAATATATGAGTAACTTTACGCTGGTGCAGAAAGCAAAGGCGTTGTTGCTGAATGTATGGGACGGAATGAAGAGCATCTGGCTGCTGAAGCAGAAAGGACGTTTCGTGGCACAGACATTGATGATATGGGGTGGCTATTTCTGTTATTTCTATATAACGTTCTATGCATTCGACTTTACCCGTGATCTGGGAATAACGGTCGGACTGATTGCTTTTACCATGAGTAGCATCGGGGTTGCCGTCCCTGTACAGGCGGGAATCGGTGCTTGGCATTTCATGGTGATCGCTACGCTGGTTTGCTTTGGTGTCAACGAAAATGATGCTGCCGCTTTTGCCCTGGTGGTTCATACGGTGCAGACGGCATGGACGGTGTTGTGCGGCCTGTTCGGCATTGTGGCTCTGCCACTTACGAACAAAGAGGCACCCGCCGTTGTTTCAGAATAGATACTATATGTATAAAATAAGAGTTTTTAAAATTAAACATTAAGTCTATGTCAGCAGAAATCAAGAATCTTTCCCCGCAGCATGTCTGGGGTTATTTCTATGACCTCACACAAATCCCCCGTCCGACAGGACACATGGAAGCAGTCACTCGTTTTGTAGAAGCTTTTGGAAAAGGATTGGGATTGGAAACTTTGCGGGATGGAGCAGGAAACGTTCTGATCCGTAAACCGGCCACTCCCGGAATGGAAGGCCGCAAAACAGTAATCCTGCAATCTCACCTGGATATGGTTCCCCAGAAAAATTCTTCTGTGAAACATGATTTTCTGACTGACCCGATTGATGCTTATATAGATGGCGACTGGGTAACAGCCCGTGAAACGACATTGGGTGCCGACAATGGTATCGGTGCTTCGTTGGCTATGGCGGTGCTTTCTGATACGACTATCAAGCACGGACCGATAGAAGCTCTTTTCACGATCGATGAAGAAGAGGGAATGGATGGCGCTTTCGGTTTGAAGCCCGGTTTCCTGAAAGGAGAAACATTGATTAACTGCGATTCGGAAGAAGAAGGTGAATTGTTTGTCGGTTGTGCCGGCGGTGCGGACCTGAATATTTCGATCCAGTTTAAAGAAGATACTTATATTCCTGAAGGGGATGTGGCTGTAAAGCTGAGCCTGACAGGATTGAAAGGCGGTCACTCAGGTGTGGATATCCATCTGGGACGTGCCAATGCCAATAAATTAATATTCCGTTTCCTGAAAGAGGCCGTTTGCGACTATGGAGCTCGTCTGTCGTCTATCGAAGGCGGTTCGTTGCGTAATGCGATTCCGCGTGAGGCATTTGCCGTTGTTACCATTCCCGGTGATAATGTAGAGGCTTTATGGGAGTTGGTAAGCGATTATCAGGATATGTTCCGGGAGGAATATAAAGGCATTGAGAATAATATCAGCTTTGTTGCCGATATGACTGATCTGCCCGGCACGCTGATTCCGGAAGAGATTCAGGATGATATTATCAATGCGATCGAAGGTTGCCAGAATGGTGTGATCAGTATGTTGAGTGATTTCCCGGGAACGGTGGAATCTTCTTCCAACCTGGCCATTGTCAAATCATCCAATGAATTGATTGAAATAAAGATATTGGTCCGCAGTTCATCGGAGAGCCGTAAGGCTCTGTTTGTTCAAGCCTGGAAAGTATATTTGCTTTGGCAGGAGCTAAGGTGGAATACGGCGGTTCTTATGGCGGATGGCAGCCGAACATCAATTCTCCGATTCTGAACGTAATGCAGCAGACATACGAGGAATTGTTTGGAAAGAAACCTTCGGTAAAGGTCATGCATGCCGGACTGGAATGCGGCATCATCCAGGAATCTTATCCTACAATGGATATGATTTCTATCGGTCCGGATCTGGAGCACCCGCACTCACCGGATGAAAGGGTGAATATCGCGACTGTGCAAAAAGTGTGGGACTTCATTGTCGCTACGCTGGAAAGAATTTAATAAAATATAGAAATAAAAAAAGGCAATCCTTTGAATGCAAAGTGATTGCCTTTTTTTTATAAGTTTGGAACAAAAAACTCATGCTTTTGCCTAGGATTAGGAACAAAATTGTACTTTTGTAGGCTACATTAATAATGTAAAGAAAATGGCTAATGATGACTTGAAACAAGCCTGGAAAATTCCGGAGCCGACACTTCGGAGATTGCCCTGGTATCTTGCTTTTCTGAAACTGATGAAAGGTAAGGGAGAGACGTTTGTATCATCTACCCAGATTGCTAAAGAAATTAATGTAGATCCTAGCCAGGTGGCGAAAGATCTTTCGTTTGTAAATATTTCGGGGAAAACCAGGGTAGGCTATGATATTTGTGCCCTTGTGGATGTGTTGGAGGATTTTTTAGGTTTTACCGCGCAGCACAAGGCCTTTTTATTTGGTGTTGGTAGCCTGGGAGCTGCTTTATTGCAGGACACCGGGTTGAATCAGTACGGTCTGGAGATCGTTGCCGGATTTGATGTCCGCAAGGAACTGGCCGGAACGGTTGTCAATGGCATTCCTGTATTTCATTTGGATGATTTTCCTGCTAAGCAAAAAGAATTCGGGGCGACGATCGGTGTTATTACCGTGCCTGTCGATAAAGCGCAGGAGGTGACCGAGCAGATCATTGCCGGGGGAATCAAAGCCTTATGGAATTTTACCCCGTTCCGTATCCGTGTCCCGGAACATATTGTAGTACAGAATACTTCCATGTATGCCCATCTGGCTGTCATGTTTAATCGCTTGAACTCAATTAATCACTGAAATGAAGATTATAGCAGTAGGAATGAATTATGCAGAACACAATAAAGAGCTGCATCATTCGTTAGAATTATCGGAGCCTACTATCTTTATGAAATCCGATTCCTCCCTGTTGAAGGATGGAAAACCGTTTTTCATTCCCGATTTTTCATCGGAGATACATTATGAAACGGAGATTGTCGTGAAGATAGACCGGCTGGGTAAGAACATCGCCGAACGTTTTGCACATCGTTACTATAATGAAGTAACAGTCGGTATCGATTTTACCGCCCGTGATCTGCAAAGAGAGTTGCGTGCGAAAGGATTGCCTTGGGAGATCAGTAAAGCATTTGATAATTCGGCTGTTATCGGGGCGTTTGTGCCATTGGACAGAGTTGGGGATATCAACAGTATCCCGTTCCATCTGGATATAAACGGTCAGAAAGTGCAGGAGGGAAATACCTCGGATATGCTTTTTCCGGTAGACAAGATTATCGCTTATGTGAGCCGTTTCTTTACCCTGAAGATAGGAGATTTGATTTTTACAGGTACGCCGGTGGGTGTAGGGCCGGTTAAGATCGATGATCATTTGCAGGGCTATATCGGCGAGCGGAAGCTTTTGGATTTCCACGTGAGATAACGGGAAATGAATGACTATGCTACGAATACTATATACATTAATAATAAGTATCTGCTTTTTTACTTCTGCCTGGGCGGATGGTAGCAAATATGCAGCCAGTTCCGCATTGTCGTCCGGCAAATGGGTGAAGGTACAGGTTGAAGACAGAGGATTTTATAAACTGACATATGCCGACCTGCGTGGAATGGGGTTCTCTGATCCTGCCAAGGTTTCCGTGCATGGGTATGGCGGTTGTATGTTAGATGAAGATTTCTCGAAACCTTATATAGACGATGTGCCCGCCGTGCCGGTCTGGCGTGGTGACGATTATTTGCTGTTCTATGGTTGCGGTGTTACCGACTGGACGTACGACAACAAGGAATTAAAAAGTTTTGTCCATACCAATAACCCTTATTCCAATTACGGTTATTACTTCCTGACGGATGCAACAGGTACAAAAGAAATGGAATCTGTGGCGTCTGCTGCCGGTGCATCTCTGAAAGTGACGACTTATGATGATTATCTTTTGCATGAAAAAGACCTTGTTTCCGTTAATAACTCAGGACGTGAACTTTTTGGGGAAGCGATGGATATGACTCTTTCAAGGGACTTCTCATTTAACGGTATAACCGGTATAACCAATGATGACGGTAAGGTCACGTTGCGCTTTATCGCCAAGCCGACAAGTGGTAACGGAAGTGTGACCATGAGCGTGGATGGAAACAAAGTGTTGGAAAGGAGTATCTCTTATAGCAGTACGGGTGGTAGTGAAACGTATACTATGGCACGTTCGGTATATGAGGTCGTGGATTGGAAGGGGGACAAAAGTACAAATGTAAAAGTAAATGTAAGATACGGACAGTTAGGGCATAAGAACGTACATCTGGACTTTATCCGTTTGCAGATGAAACGTGAACTGCAACCCTATGGCGCCTGTACTTTTTTCCGTAGCCTGGCTTCGGTAAATAACGCTTCCCGTTTCGTTATTCAGAATGCGAATGCGAATACGTTGGTCTTTGATGTGACCGATAAGCTGAACCCGAAACGGATGGAAACGGAATTGAGCGGAAGCGAATTGTCTTTCTCTATTCCGGCGGGAACGTTGAGGGAATTTGCCCTGGTGCAGCGAAACCAGACATTACCGTCCCCTGAAGTGATAGGTGATGTGACGAATCAGGATTTGCATGCTTTGCCGCAGACAGATATGGTTATTATCGCTCAGTCAGGTTTGGCTTCGCAGGCAGAACGTCTGGCCGAAGCACATCGTACCCGCGACGGGTTGACCGTTCAGGTCGTTTCTCCGGATGCGATTTATAATGAATTTTCCAGTGGAACCCCGGATGCGACAGCCTACCGTCGTTTTATGAAGATGTTTTATGACCGGCAGACTTTGGAGGCCGATGCTCCCAAATATCTGCTTCTTTTCGGTGACGGGGCGTTTGATAATCGCTTCATTACTTCAAGTTGGCAGAATGTGGCAAAGAACAATATGCTGCTGACTTATCAGACTGAGGAATCTTTGGATGATAAATCATATGTGGTAGATGACTATTTCGGTTTTCTGGATGACAGCAATAACGGAAAGGGGTTAGTGTCAGCCAGAGTGGATATCGGTATCGGACGTTTCCCTGTCCGGACATTGGCCGAGGCGACTAATATGGTGGATAAGGTTATCAACTATATGGATAATAAAGAGACCGGATCGTGGAAGAATAACGTCTGCTTTGTAGCAGATGACGGAAGTAATGCGGACGGTTACATGATACAGCATGCTCAACAGGCTGATGATCTGGGCGAATATATAAATTCCAGTCATCCGGAGTTCATGGTAAACAAGATTTATTTTGATTCTTATAAAAAGGACTTTTCCGGAGGTTTAAGTACCTATCCCGATGTAAAGACGAATCTTCAGAAACAGCTTAAGAACGGATTGTTGCTGATCAATTATACAGGTCATGGTAATACCGTATCCTGGAGTGATGAAAAGGTATTGACAGAAAGTGATATAACGAAATCAACTTATACCCGTCTGCCTGTGTGGATTACGGCGACTTGTGACTTCTGCCGTTTTGATGCTCCGGTTACTTCTGCCGGCGAGCAGGTGTTCCTGAATAAGGTAAGTGGTGGCATCGGTTTGTTTACTACGACTCGTGTGGCTTATTCCAGTCCTAACTTTTCTATTAATGACAACTTGATCCGTAACTTGTTCGAGAAAAAGAACGGACGCCGGCTAACGTTGGGTGAGGTGATGAAAGCAACCAAACGGGCATTGGGTTCCAGCCGCTATAAGTTGGGATTCGCTTTGATCGGCGACCCCGCATTAAAGCTGGCTTATCCGGAGTACCGGATGCGGGTGACTGCTATAAACGGGAATCCGGTAACGGACGAACCGGTCGATTTTAAAGCATTGCAGAAGATAACGGTGGAAGGTGAAGTGTTGGATCCGGGAGGAAATATTGCAACCGGCTTTAATGGTCTGCTCAACCCGACCGTTATGGACAGCCGCTTATCTTATGAGACATTGGATAATAATAAGACCGGAACGAAATTTAAATATACAGATTATTCGAATATACTTTTTATCGGCAATGATTCAGTTCGTGCCGGAAAGTTCAGTTTCACGTTTACTGTGCCGAAGGATATTTCTTATTCGAATGAGTTCGGTAAGATGAACCTCTACGCATCGGATGAGACAAATAATCTGGAGGCGCAGGGTGCTTATCTGAATTATCGGGTCGGGGGAACTGATGATAACGCGGAAGACGATCATGAGGGGCCCGAAGTCCGTGCTTTATACCTGAACGATTCGACATTCGTCAGTGGTGGCCAGGTCAATACAACCCCGTTCTTTGTGGCGCGTCTTTGGGATAAGAGTGGCGTGAATATAACGGGTAGCAGCATCGGTCATGATATGATGCTGATTATCGACGGTGATCCTTCGTTCAGCTTTAATCTGAACAGTTATTATGAACTGATTCCGGGAAGTGACGGAGAAGGGATCGCGAAATACCTGATCCCTGCCTTAACGCCGGGAATCCATACCGCAGAGTTTAAAGTCTGGGATATACAGAACAATTCGACGACATATGAATTTGAATTTGAGGTAGTCGAGGGATTGAAGCCTTATCTGTTGGAGTTGACGGCATCCCCCAGTCCGGCACGTGAACAGGTGGAGTTCCATTTGTTCCATAATCGTCCGGAAAGCCAGCTGACAGTCGGTATCATGGTGTACGATATGATGGGGCGTCTGCAATGGAAGCATCAGGAGACCGGCGCTTCCGAACTGTTCAAGTCCTATACGGTAACCTGGGATCTGACGAATAACCGGGGAGGACGCCTTCGTCCCGGGGTGTATATTTATCGTGCGGCGATCAGCTCGGGTGGCTCCAAAGAGGCAACAGACGCAAAGAAATTAATAATCCTCGCACAATAAAGTAATATAAAATCAGTTTATATGTTGGTAGGGTAAATTTTATTTACCGCGTTTTTAACAGATATAGTATGATAAAAGAATTAAGAATCAGTACATTTATAGTAGTATTCAGCCTTTTGGCTGTATTATCCGTGTGGGCTCAGAAGAAAAATACATTTGCTCCGGTTAATACTGCAGTGCCTTCGCTATCAATTGCACCTGATGCACGTGGTGGTGGTATGGGTGATAACGGGGCGTCGACTACTCCCGATATAAACTCTCAATATTGGAACCCTGCTAAATATGCGTTTATGTATAGTAAGGCAGGCGTTTCTTTATCATATACTCCCTGGTTGCGTAAGTTGGTCAATGATGTGGCTTTGGCGAATCTGTCCGGTTACTATAAAATCGGTGATAGCGATTTGCAGGCTGTCGGTGCTTCCTTGCGTTATTTCTCGTTGGGAGATGTACCTATAATCCGCTGACCGGCGAACAGACGGGTTATTCGGTAAGCCCTTATGAAATGGCTTTCGATGTAAGTTATAGCCGTAAATTGTCTGAATCTTTTTCGATGGCTGTGGCTATGCGTTATATCCGTTCGGATATGGGAACCGACCCGGCTGATGAAAGCCGCGTGCCCGGTAATGCCTTTGCTGCGGATATTGCGGGTTATCTGGAGAAATATGTGATCCTGGGTAACAGTGAATGTTTGTGGAGTTTCGGTTTCAATGTGTCTAATATTGGTACTAAAATCTCTTATGACGGGGGAGAACATAATGAATTTATTCCGACAACACTTCGTCTGGGTACCGGTTTGCTGTATCCGATCGATGATTATAACCGGATCGGTTTGTATCTGGATTTGAGTAAATATCTGGTTCCGAGTCTGCCTTATTTGCAGGAAGGGTATACGGATGAAGAGAAAGCCGAATACGATAAGAAAAAAGAAGATTATAATAATGTATCCGGTATCTCCGGTATCTTCAAATCTTTCGGTGACTCGCCTGACGGTTTCAAGGGTGAATTGCAGGAAGTAATGGTCTCGATCGGTGCCGAGTATAGCTATAACGAGCAGTTTTTCCTTCGTGGAGGTTATTTCTATGAGAATGCCAATAAGGGTAACCGCCAGTATTTCTCTGTCGGAGCCGGTTTCCGCATGAGTGTATTCCAGTTGGATGCAGCCTATCTGGTAAGTACCGTTCAGAGTAACCCGTTGGACCAGACACTTCGTTTCACACTGTCGTTTGATATGGACGGGATAAAGAACCTGTTCAGATAATTGAAGATTGAAAATTAAGAACTGAAAATTATGAAGATACGGGTTGGTTTCGGCTATGATGTGCATGCGTTTGTCGCTGACCGTGAGTTATGGTTAGGAGGGATTCGAATCGAACATTCAATGGGGTTGCAAGGGCATAGCGATGCGGATGTGTTGATACATGCCATTTGTGATGCTTTATTGGGGGCTGCCAATATGCGCGATATCGGTTATCATTTTCCTGATACGGCTGAAGAGTATGAAGGCATTGACAGTAAAGTTTTACTATATGAAACAATGGAGTTGCTTCGTGATGCCGGCTATACGTTAGGTAATATAGATGCAACGATAGCAGCTGAAAAACCGAAATTGAATCCGCATATCCCGCTGATGAAACAGACATTGGCTGAAGTGATGGGAGTAGATGCAGAGGATATATCCATCAAAGCGACTACCACAGAAAAGCTGGCTTCACCGGACGCCAGGAAGGAATTGCCGCTTATGCTACTGTCTTGATTCAGAAATGGCAATGTCTTTATGATGAACTTCGCAGGGGATGGTGAACCAGAAGGTACTTCCTTTCCCCTCTTCCGATTCGACTCCGATCTCTCCGTTCAGACGTTTTACAATTGTCAGGCAGATAGATAATCCCAGTCCTGTACCTTGTATGAAATTGTCGAATTTGGCAAAACGTTCGAACACGTGCGGAAGGTTTTCTTTGGAAATACCTTTGCCGGTGTCGGAAACATAAAAACGCAGGCCGCCTTCTATTTCTTCATATCCCATTCTTATAGTTCCTCTGAAAGTGAATTTGCAGGCATTGGTCAGAAAATTTGTTATGACCTGTGTCAGGCGTGTCTTTTCCGAGTAGATAAAACAGGGATATACGGGTGTTGAACATTCCAGTATTACTTCTTCTTTTGTCCGGCTTTTGAATGTCTGTGCCAGTGTGGTGAATAACGAAGAAATATTGATGTTGGAGAAGGTAAAATCCAATTGGCCGGCCTCTATCTTTGATAAATCCAGTATGTCGTTGACCAGTTGGAGCAATAGCTCGTTATTAGTTTCGATGATATTACAGAATTCGGCAGTGTCTTCCGGACTTTCCGAATGGGCGATCAGGTTGGAGAAGCCGACGATGGCATTGAGCGGAGTGCGTATTTCGTGGCTCATGTTTGCCAGAAACGCAGATTTCAGCCGGTTAGCCTCTTCCGCTTTTTCCTTTTCGCGACGTTCGTCTTCCTGTTTTAGCTTTTGGATATAAAGCCGGAAGCGCAGGACGGCAATTGTTGCCAGCAGGATAATGATTGCAAATGCACTGAACAGATGTATTTTATATTTCTGAAAGAATGTCGGTGGCTGCTGGTAATAAATGGCATTGGGTGGAAAGCGGGACGGTTCGATGCCGTGGTTGAGCAGATGCTGGTAATTGAGATAGGTGTGCGGCTCCCCTCCGATATGGGTTTGGATATCCCGGGCTGCGGTTCCTTGCCATATTAACCGGACGGTGGTAATAACAGATTCGCTGAAATCATTTTCCGAGATATAATGTCCACCGGCAAAATTGCCGGTCTCGATGTTCAGGTCTGCCAGAAGATAGACCGGTGGCAGGGAAAAACTGTTGGTCATCTTTTGCACGTTATCGATCAGGTAATGATTCTCTTTGGAGTTCTTGAAGACAAACCAGGAGTAATAGATGATGCCTGCTTTCTGGTCATATATACTTAAGCTGTCCAGCAGATTTTCGGTAGAGAGGGCTGGAGTGGACAACACTTCCAGTTTTAACTCGGGATAATTTGCCTGTATTGTTTTTGAAAGCTCCTGCTTGGTATATAAACTGATGTAGCGGTTGTCGCAAATAAAGATTATTTTTTTCAGTTCAGGCTGTAGCTTCTTTATTGTTTCAATGGTCTCTTTTACAAAAAGGGGCTGGATTAGTCTGGTTGTATTGTATCCTTTTATCTCATCTTCCGTAAGAGCCATATGTTCGATAGTTTCCAGGTCTCTTTTCAGTAAATATTCTATTTTTATCGGGACCAGTTCCTGCGAATGGCAGATGATGGAAGGTACATTTTTCCATTCATTATCAAAAAGGGGACGGCAGAGCAACCAGGCCGGATCGCCTATGCAAACAACGACTTTGGGAGGGGTGGGGTATTTATTACGTAATATTTCCAGTTTCTCATTTACATCTGTCGTATCTTTTATAGCAGGGATAGATAACTCCTCGCCAAGCACTGTTATATGTTCCTGGGAAAAAGTCTTATTGATTGCTTCGTAAATACCTTGCGTCCATACTTCGTTAAAGTTGATGGAATGAATAACTAAAATATAATCGTCCTTATCGTCCGGCAGGGCATACATGGAACGATCAATCAGTAGTATAAGGGATAATATGAAAAAAAGTCTTTTCATACGAACTAGTGTGATAATTAAAATAGTTATGAAAATCAGTCTGTTTCAAGCAAAGATATGTATTATTCTCCGTTCTTTTGCTTATCCCGCTGTTAATTTGTAGTTTTGAACCAAATAAAATGTAATGAATTATGAAGAATAATGACTGGAAAGACCGTTTGGGGGTGATGTATTCCACCAATCCGGATTTTCAATATAATACAGGGGATGAGGTAGAAGAAGATACACTTCCCAAAGAGAAACAACAATTGCGTATCTCGCTGGACAAGCGGAACCGGGGTGGTAAAGCCGTTACATTGGTGACCGGATTCCGTGGTACGACAGAGGATATGGAGGCTTTAGGTAAATTCCTGAAGGTAAAATGCGGGGTAGGCGGTTCCGCTAAGGACGGAGAAATCATCGTACAGGGAGATTTGCGTCAGAAAGTACTTGAAATCCTTCAAAAGGAAGGCTATGTAAAGAGCCGGATTATTTGAGGAGATTCAATATTTGTCAGGTTTGAATGTAGTGTCGTTGGTCGGGGCGATTCGCGAACCGCCCTTACGGTGTCAATGTAAGCCTGTAAGGCTTTAACAAACCAGCCCAGGGTTCTAACCCTGGGTTTATGAAAACCCGCTCCTGTCTTTCCGCCCTGTAGGGGCGGGACAAGATAAATATCAACCCTTTCAATCTTGTCGCCCCCCCCTACAGGGTGCCTCAGAAAGAGATGGATTCAAGGGGACCCAGGGTTAGAACCCTGGGCTAGTTTGTTACAGGTCTACAGCCTGAAGACACCGTCGCTAATTGGTTCAATTCAATAATTAGCAGATAGCTCAATTTTTTCAAATTTAAAACCTCTCATTAATAATTAAAACTATGCTGACTGTTTACAGAGCCTCGGCGGGAGCCGGAAAAACCCATAAGCTGACTGGTGAATATCTGACCTTGCTGTTTGGCGGGACGGGAGCCTATCGCCGTATCCTGGCGGTGACGTTTACCAATAAGGCTACCGATGAGATGAAAAGCCGTATTGTGGAGGAACTTTACAACCTCTCTTCCGGTCGTAAGTCTGATTATGTGGAATCTTTGCGGGCTACCTATGCGCTGACCGAAGAACAAGTCCGTAAACAGGCAAAAAAGATATTAACCGATATCCTGCACGATTATTCGGCATTCAATATCAGTACCATCGACCGTTTCTTCCAGCAGACTATGCGTGCTTTTACCCGTGAAATAGGTTTGCAGGGCGGCTATGGCATTGAAATGGACCAGGAGCTGGTGCTCACTTCAGCTGTCGATAACCTGCTGGCGGATCTTGAAAAGCCGGAAAGCAAGGAGCTGTTAGGTTGGCTACTTCGTTTCGCCGAAGATAAGATAGAGAATGGAGGCGAATGGAATCTCCGTAAAGATATCATGTCGTTGAGCCGTGAAGTTTTTAAGGAAAGCTACAAGGCTTCCAGTGAAGAAGTGGCTAAAGATATTGAGGATAAGGAAGCACTCGAAAACTATAAAAATGAATTGTTCGGTATTATCCGTTCGGTAGAAGCCGAAGCGAAACGATTGGGCGAGAGCGGTCTTGCCTTACTCAATAAGTATGCTATCCGTACAGCCGATTTTAAGGGAGGAAGCCGTTCTCCGCTTACCCTGCTGGACCGTCTGGCGAAAGGCGAGATGAAAGAGCCGACAGCCACCTTCATCGGTTTAGCCGATAATCTGGAAGGCTGTTTTACCAAAACAACCCCGATAGGGATGCGCCAGGTCATCGGTTGTGTTTTTGAAGACGGGTTGAATGATTGTATCAAACGTATCATCGCCCTGTTCTCTAATCTGACCGCTTATAATACGGCCCGTGAAATCGTTCGTTATTATTATACGCTGGGTATCCTGACCGACGTTTCCCGCCAGATAGCCTCCTATCGGGAGGAAAAGAATGTCATGCTGATCGCCGATACGACCGAGCTGCTGAATAAAGTGATCGGAGGCAGCGATGCCCCGTTCATCTACGAAAAGACCGGTACGCACGTCGATCATTATATGATTGATGAATTTCAGGACACCAGCGGTATGCAATGGAATAACTTCCGTCCGCTGATCGAAGAAAGCCTGGCACACGACCGGGCCAATCTGATTGTGGGAGACGTAAAACAAAGTATCTACCGCTTCCGCAACTCCGACTGGAAATTGCTGGATGAACAGGTGCAAGCCGATTTCTCGCAGGAAGAAGTACAGGAAGAAACATTGAAGGAAAACTGGCGCAGTTGCCGGAATATCGTTGAATTTAATAATACGTTTTTTACCGCTATCCCCGGTGTCTTGCAAAGCGTATATAACGAAAGCCTGCTGACCTCTTCGCTGAGTGAAGAACAGCGTGCCGCCTATCTGACAAAGATCATGTCGGCTTATACGAAAAGTTATCAACAGGTTCCGCCGCCGTTCAAACAGAAAGACGGCCATGTCAAAATAGAATTTCTTGCCGGTGATGAAGATAAAGACTGGAAAGAAGAGGCCCTGGACCGTTTGCCCGGTGTGGTGGAACAATTACAGGATAACGGTTATGCCCTGAAGGATATCGCCATTTTGGTCCGTACCAATATGGAAGGGGCGATGGTGGCTGAAAAGCTGCTTTCCTATAAGGAGGCAAACCCTTCCGACCGTTATCATTACGACATAATCTCCGACGACGCCCTGTTTGTCAGCGGATCGCCGGCTGTTCGTTTTATGGTTGCCCTGTTACGGTATCTGAGAAATCCGGAAGATAAAATCAATGAACAGACAGCCTTGTACTCTTACCGGATTTTACAGGGAGCGACGAAAGACGAGAATCTTCCGGAAGCATATTCCGTAGCCGTTTCCGACCTGGCTTTTCCGCCGGAGATTGCATCGGAGTTGCAGGCACTTTCCCGCCAGTCACTGTATGAAATATCAGAAGGACTTTTCCGTCTTTTCTCCGGAGAATTTCAGAATAACGAACAGGTCTTCGTTCAGGCGTTTCTCGATATGGTATCGGAGTATACCCAAAAAGAAAGTGCCGATCTGACCCGCTTCCTGAAGTGGTGGGATGAGACGGGATACCGTAAAACAATCGCTACCCCGGATGCGCAGAATGCCATCCGTATCCTTACCGTCCATAAGTCGAAAGGACTCGGATTCAAAGTCGTTATTATCCCGTTCGGTGACTGGGAGATAGACCATAAGCCCAGCAAACCGGTTATCCTGTGGTGCAAACCGGAAACTAAACCGTTCAACCGGCTGCATCTGGTTCCTGTCCGCTACAGCCAGTCGTTGGGGAATACCATTTTTGCGGAAGACTATTTCCGTGAGCGGTTGCATGCTTTTATTGATAATCTGAATACATTATATGTCGCTTTCACCCGCTCCAAAGATGAACTGATCGTCTTTGCTCCCCGTCCGAAAAAGATAAAGGAAGAGACCGGCGAAGTTGAAAAGATCTCTTCCATGGCCGATGCTTTATGGGCTGGCTTGTATCTGGAGGTGAAGGATACCCGGGAAGGAGACACGCTTGTTTCATTGCCTTCTTCTTTTGATACGAAAGAAGGGATCTTTGAACTGGGTAGTTGGTGGCATCCCGCAGCAGCAAAGCAGGATGGACACAGTCCCGAGGAGATCGCGATGGCTCGTATCAACTCTATTTCCCCCGACGACCGTTTACAGCTTCGTCTGCATGGCAAAGGCTTTTTCTTTGATAATGCCCGCCGTAAACACGGTGCCCTGATGCACGAGGTGCTCAGTCAGATACGGACACAAAAAGATATCCCCGCAGCCGTCGAAAGCTATCGTTTGGCCGGTGTCATCAATAAGGATGAAGCAGAGTCGTTGATTGTCCGGCTGGAAGAATTGCTGGAAATGCCGGAAGTGCATCCTTGGTATGACGGGACGGCCCGTGTGCTGAATGAAGTCGATATCCTTTTCGGAAAAGGACTGTCCAAACGTCCCGACCGGGTCATGATATCGGAAGATAAAGTCGTGGTGATCGACTATAAATTCGGTGAAATTCAGGATAAGAGATATCATAACCAGGTGAAGAATTATATGAAACTGATCCGGCAGATGGGATATGAAAAAGTAGAGGGTTACCTGTGGTATGTGGAACTGGGAACTATCGAATCTGTAGACAGTTGATGACTCCCGGTTGACAGTCCGGCTTCGCATCTGTCCGCAGTCAACTGATTTGTCATCTTATTTGTTTTGTTATTCCGTAAAAATGAATACTTTTGCAAATTGTAATAAAAACGCAGTTTAAGAAGAAGGATGAAAGTACATAAAGAAGGAACAGGCCTGCTACTTACGTTATTTACGGTTTTATTTGTCGTAAATGTCGCATTATACCATACCGTAGGTAAGGGAGTGCTGTTCTATTCTGTTGCGACAGTTTCGACTATTCTTTTCCTGCTGATCCTGAATTTCTTCCGCAGTCCGTTTCGTCGTTTCCCTTACGACTCTGAAGGTCTGGTGATTGCACCGGCCGACGGTACGATCGTAGCGATCGAGGAAGTGATGGAAAACGAGATCCTTCACCGGAAATGTTTGCAGATATCTATCTTTATGTCTGTGTTTAACGTACATGCCAACTGGTTTCCGGTAAACGGCACCGTGAAACATGTCTCTCATAATAACGGACGGTTCATGGCGGCCTATTTGCCGAAGAGCAGTACCGAGAACGAACGTTCGGCCGTTGTTATCACAACCAAGAATGGGGTGGATGTACTGGCACGCCAGATTGCGGGAGCACTTGCCCGGCGTATTGTTACGTATGCCAAGGTTGGAGAAAAATGTCACGTGGATGAACAGATGGGTTTTATCAAATTCGGGTCGCGTGTAGATGTTTATTTGCCGGTGGGAACCGAAGTCTTGATTGAGATGGATCAGAAGGTGACCGGTAACCAGACACCGATTGCACGGTTAAGCAAATGCCCGTGCGAATAGAATCCGGAAAATATACGAAATAATGAATATAAGAAAGCATATTCCCAATACAATCACTTGTTTGAGTCTTGTATCAGGATGCATCGCCACTGTGATGGCTTTGCAGGATAATTATTTGTGGGCTGCCATATGGATCATCATTGCTGCCGTGTTCGATTTTCTCGACGGCTTTGCCGCCCGTTTGCTGAAGGCTTATTCTCCGATGGGAAAAGAGTTGGACTCATTGTCGGATATGGTGAGTTTCGGAGTGGCACCCGGTATGATCGTATTCTCGATGTTGGGACAGGCAAGCCTCCCTTTAGGCGAGATAGGACGTTATATTCCTTATCTGGCTTTCGTGATTCCTGCTTTCTCCGGTTTGCGTCTTGCCAAATTCAATATTGATGAGCGGCAGACAACTTCATTTATCGGTATGCCGGTTCCGGCACATGCGTTATTCTGGGCTTCGGTCGGATATTCATTGTCCCCTTTGAGCCAGGCGAATAATGTCTTATTTATTGTGGTTACGCTGGTGGTGGCGTTGGCTACCTCCTTATTGCTTGTGTCTGAGATCCCTATGTTCTCGTTAAAGATCAAGTCGGTTGCATGGAAAGGTAATGAAAGACGCTATATATTAGTGGGTTGCGCAGTCCTGTTCGTTGCCTTTTTCGGTATGCTTGGTATAGCGGGAACAATTCTTCTCTATATCCTCTTGTCTATTTTTAACAAAAGACAATAAACAAGAGGTCTGGTCTATGTGTTTCTCTTATAAACCAACTAAGTAACGAATAATATTATGTTTAAGTTTTTGTTTGTAATGTTTTTCTTCTTCATCCTGTTAGTATTCCTGATGGGTTTCTCTATCCTGCGTACATTTAAGAATATGTTGTTTGGTAGCGGAAGCAGCAATGCAAAGAAAGGGGAACAGCGTCGTCAGACAAGTAGTTACTCCGGTGGACAACGTCAGTCGCATAATACCGCTGAGGAAGATTATGCGGCCGCCAATCGCAAGAAGATCTTTACTAAGGACGAAGGCGAATATGTCGATTTCGAAGAAGTAAAATAAGTATATACAATTTATTCAGGAACAGATTACACGGTTATGAAAGCCACGTAATTTGTGCCTGATTTGTTCTTATCTGCGTGATTTAAAGAATTTCTGCATCTCTTCCGCACACTCTTTCTCCATTACTCCCTTTTTTACTATCGCTTTGGGATGGAAAGCCTTCGGCGCATATTGCTGAAAGCCTCTTTTCTCGTCGCTTGCCCCATATACGATGGTGCTGAGTTGGGACCATCCGATGGCTCCGGCACACATGATACAGGGTTCTACCGTTACATAAAGACTGCAATTAGTCAGATACTTGGCACCCAGTACGCCTACGGCTGCCGTAATGGCCAACATCTCCGCATGGGCGGTCGGGTCGTTCAGCCGCTCCGTCTGATTATGGGCTCGGGCAATAATCTGATTGTTACATACAACAACGGCCCCTACGGGCACTTCTCTTTCGTCGGCGGCAGCACGTGCCTCCACCAACGCCTGTTTCATAAAATATTCGTCGTTAAATGGATTCATCTTCTCATTTCTGTTTCCTTGAAGAGGGTAGGATAATCCTCCTCCAGTGTCTTGAGTATATGTGAAAGGATTGTTTCCCGGTACCAGCGGGATTTGTTTTCGATATTATATCTGGCAAGATAGCGGTCGACAGCCTTCTGCTCTTCATCGTTGAGCATAAAAGTAACCTTATGCACTCGGGCGATTGGGTTGGGGTGGTGAATATTTCCGTTTTAATGCCATATTGTGCAAATGTACAAGTGAAAGCCCAAATAAAAAAGAAAAACAGTATATTTGTGCAAATTAATAAGATGGCTGAACAAAACGATTTAGGCAGGGATGGTGAAGCAAGGGCACGCGATTATCTGATCCGTCAGGGCTACACGATTTTGCATACCAACTGGAGATGGCATCATTACGAACTGGATATTGTTGCCGTCCAGGAGGAGGAACTGGTTGTCGTAGAGGTGAAAACCCGCTCGGAAGATTATCTCCTTTCGCCCGAAGAAGCTGTCGATAACAAAAAGATCAGGCGTATTGTAGCGGCGGCAGATGCCTATGTCCGTTATTTTAACCTGGATTTGCCGGTCCGTTTCGACATCATCACCTTGGTGAAAGGGAAAGATGGTTTCCGGATCGAGCATATAGACGATGCTTTCTACGCCCCGTCCCGATAAAAAAGAAAACAGAGAAAACGTATGAATATAGAAGAAGCCCGTGAATATTGTTTGTCGTTGAAAAACGCTACCGAGTGTTTTCCTTTCGATGATGTCTCGCTCGTCTTTAAAGTGGAGAACAAAATGTATGCCCTTTTGCCCCTGGACGCAGAGGAGCCGTATATAGCCTTGAAATGTAATCCCGACTATACGGAAGAATTGCGCGACCGTTATGCGGCAGTCGAGGGAGCTTATCATTTTAATAAGAAATACTGGAACGGGGTTTATCTGGAACGCGACATGTCCGACGACGATATCCGCCACTGGATTCGTCATTCCTATCGTGAGGTGATAGCCAAACTACCGAAGAAAATAAGAGAAGCATACGATGAATGAAGAAAATGAACAGCCGCGTATTATCCGGCTCGAAGAAACAACCTCTACAAATAATTATCTCCGCGGACTGGTAGGAAAAGAACCCTTACCGGAAGGGAGTATCGTTGTTACAGAATACCAGACAGCCGGACGGGGTCAGGTCGGTAACACCTGGGAGTCGGAACCGGGAAAGAATCTGATGTTTAGCGTTATCCTGTATCCGGATTTTCTTCCGGCTAACCGTCAGTTCCTGATCTCTCAGATAGCCGCACTGAGCGTAAAGGAAACGCTTGATGCTTATGTGGACGGTATAACGGTGAAGTGGCCGAACGACATTTACTGGCGCGACAAGAAGATATGCGGCATGCTGATCGAGAACGACTTGACAGGGCATTCCCTGTATTGTTCCGTGATAGGTATCGGTATTAATATAAACCAGCGGGAGTTTCTGAGTGATGCTTTGAACCCTATTTCACTGGTACAGATAACGGGTCGGGAATATGACCGGGAGGAAATCCTGAACAGTTTCCTGAAACGTCTTTACGACCGCTACCTCGGTCTGCTTCAGGAAAAGGAGGAAGAGATTCGGAGTGCTTATATGGCAGCCTTGTATCGTGGTAACGGTTTCCATCCTTATCAAGATGAACAAGGCGTCTTCCAGGCTTGTATCCAGGGAATAGAACCCACAGGACACCTGATTCTGAAAACGGATAACGGAGAAGTGAGGCGCTATGCATTCAAGGAAGTGTCGGTGGTAAACACTTAAAAATAGCACTTTGGGGGCACTTCTCTAAATAACATAGTATTAATCTAATATCAGAAATAACAATGAAGCAGTTATCTAATAACAAATGTATTCTCTTCCTTTTTGCATTATTCTTTATTTCCGGTCTGAATGCTCAGACTTCAAGTACCTATGAACGTGACTGGCGCACCGACCGTCAAAAGATAAAGATCATCTCCTACAACATCATGGATGGTTTCAGCAACGGTTCGGATAAGGATCGTATCGCCCGTTTTACCGCCTGGGTCAAAGAACAATCCCCCGATGTACTGGCCTTGAACGAACTTTGTGGCTTCACCGAGGCGAAACTGAAAGAACTGGCAGCTTCTTATGGTCACCCTTATGCCGCAATCGTAAAGGAAAACGGCTATCCGGTCGGGCTCACTTCGAAAACGCCTATCAAGGTTGTCGACAGAAAGATTGATGGTTACGGCCATGGCTGTTACATTGCAAAGTCCTGAATATGGATTTCCTGGTGACGCATTTGAATCCTCATGATCGGTTAAAACGCAAAAAGGAAGCCGATAATATTATCGATTACATCAATAAAAATCAGTTAACCAATTGCCTGTTGATGGGTGATATGAATGCCCATTCTCCTTTCGATGCCTCATGGACGGATGAACATCTGAAGAATTATGCTGTGATTTCTACTTTTATGGCAGCTTCGTTGCATGACATTTGTTATATGTTCACTCCTGATAACCAACGTTATTCTTACCCTACCCGTATATTAACCAGTTCACCGAAAGGAGAGGCGCTGCGCCGTCAGCAGGAGCGAATCGATTTCATATTTGTAACCGACAACCTGCGTCCTGATTGCGTAGATGCACAGATTTATAACGGTCCGGACAACGATTATCTTTCCGATCATTACCCGATAGGGATCAGTATGTTCATACCCAAAGAGTAGTTACAAATAAAGTTTCTTGAGATGTGGTGTCACTCGCTATACTTCGGATGCTTATGTCGTTATAAAAGAGTGAATTATGATGGTGATGCTGAGGTGTTATTCAGCGTCACCATTGTTATCTTATAGCGCCGCTTATCGTTCCTTTGAAGCTTAAATTCCCACACTATTATGTTTAAGGATGTAGTATAGTATTAATAGTCCGTTAAAAATTCAACATATCGGCTAAGCGGCTTCTGCCACTATGCCAAAGAGTTCTTTGATAAGTTTAGTATTAAAAGTTCTGTTCGGTTTCAGACCGGA
>NZ_QSDP01000097.1:0-24746 GCF_003463685.1 Parabacteroides sp. AM58-2XD | reverse complement strand
TAAAATCAAGAATGCTGCACAAAATTTCTCGGTAGTAACAAAGATGGCACTCTCCATGCTGAAAAATAATAAGACGAAGGGGAGCATTAACCTTAAAAGACTTAAAGCTGGATGGGATGAGAACTTTTTGGAGACACTTTTACAAGAGAATAATTTTTAATGCGTCTGCCCTGAAAAGACAAAAGAGATAAGTCATACTTATTGTTCGTTTAGTATTATATAACCTTGCATCTTATCTGAAATATCTCAGACTGACAGTGTACTTTGTCGGAAAATCTGCATTTAGATGAAGGATATAGTAAAAAAACATGAAGATTTATTACTTCGGATTGATGTTTTATTCATATTATTCATTGTTAATGTTTTGGTAATCAGTTATTGATGTGCCGAATGAATAAATGAAGGAATTTTTTCTGAAAACTTTTATTCTGGTGCGGAGATGTCTGTTTTGCCGGTAGATTGATTGACAATCTTTTCCAGTAATTCCTGCATCTTTCCGATAACCGGTTCTTTTTCCAGCCCATATTCCGATGCCAAGCGTTCCATTTGAGGGAAAGAAGTCCAAACTTTGCCGTTCTTGTCTTCCCAAACAGAAATTTTAAGAGGTAACTCGATGGAGATGCCCGGGTTTTCCTGCATCAGCTTTGTTCCCACCTTCGGAGAACCGAAGACAATTACCTGGTTAGGACGTAAATCTAACCCTACTTCTTCTGCGTTTTTCTGATGATCGAATTTGGCGAATACCGGGATATCCATTTTCTGAAGGATTTGCTCGATCCGTCCCATCGTTTTGTCTACACTGAATTTGCTTGCCTGATTATTCATATTACGTTCTCCTTTTTGTGCCAGCACCACTCCTGCAAACAGGAGCCCTGCCAGAATAGATAAATACTTTCTCATGTTACATCTTTTATTATAGATCATTCTTTTACAAAAATAGCGGAATGAGATACTTTGTAAGATAACAGTTTTGCCTGTTGATTTGTCAATTTTCCGTATTATTTTACTACTTTGGCTGAAAATTTTTGAAATCGCATGCAGTATTCCCGCAGTCATTACATTTATATAATAAACACGCGCGGCGTTGATGGGTGAAGCAGAACTGATAAAGCAGTGTATGCGGGGTGTGAATGCAGCCCGTAAAGAACTCTACGATACTTATGCGGAACAAATGTTAAGCATTTGCTTCCGGTACACAGGAGGTATGGACGTAGCTTACGATCTGTTGCATGACGGATTCTTGAAAGTATTCTCCTCTTGCTCAAGTTTTTCGTATCGCGGAGAAGGGAGTTTGAAAGCGTGGATGAGTCGTATATTTGTAAATACGGCGTTGGAGTACCTTCGGAAAAAGGATGTCCTCAAACAAGTAGTCCCCCTTGATATTATTGCTGAAACAGAAGAAGAGCCTCCGGAGGAGATCGAACAGATCCCGACGTCGGTCCTGATGCAATTCGTCCAGGAGTTACCAACAGGATATCGCACCGTGTTTAACTTATATACATTTGAAGAACGAAGTCATAAAGAGATTGCCGAGCTTCTGCATATAAACGAACGATCATCATCGTCGCAACTGTGCCGGGCAAAAGCAATGCTGGTAAAGAAAGTAAACGATTACATTCAGAAACAAGCCGGAAGATGAAAATGGAAGATAAATTAATAGAGGAATACCGGAATCGGTCGGTTGAATACCGTCTGCCGTTGCCGGAGGATGGCTGGGAGAGGCTGGAAGCTGCGTTCGCTCCGGCTCCTGCTGAAGTTCGTCGCTTCCCTTATCGTTGGTTGGCGGCAGCAGTGTCTTTTTTGGCAGTTTTAGGTTCTGCTCTTTACTTTATGGGGATAGATAAAGAGATAGAGCCAGTCTTGTCGGATATCGTTCTTCCTGCGGAAAAAGTGGAGAATCCGTCTGCTCCGGTTGTGCCGGTAGAGCCGATCAAACCGCAACCGGTAGTGAAAAAACTGGCGGCTACAGTGAAAACGGCTGAACCGCAGTTGCCTGACTTGTCGCAGGTTGTATCGGAGGTTTACATGTCTATTTCCGCTTATTTTCATGCGGAGATAGGAGAAGAGCATGCGACGGAAAGTAATTCGTACAATAACCGTTCCGTAGTGGAAAGCGGGCAGTACGAATATGTTCCGGAGAAGAGTTACGAGCCGTTACCGGTGAAACCGGCTCTTTCTGCTAAAGGATGGAGTTTTAGTTTGTATGCCGGGAATATGTTTGACCGCTATTCCTCTGCCACAGGAGGATTGCAGATGTTTAACGCGGCAACCCGTTCGGATGTAAGTGTGAATAATAACCCGGGTTCAGGGACATTTGATGACTACATGAAAGAGGTGGCGTCGAATGCTCCTAACTTCCGGGATCCGGCAGACTTTACAATGTTTGAGAAGATTGCCGCCGCGAATTATCAGAAATCGACCGGCACGAAGATGAAGCACAGATATCCTCTGTCTGCCGGCCTTTCGGTTAAGAAGCGGATAAGCGACCGATTGTCTTTGGAGAGCGGGTTGATTTATACCTTCCTTTCTTCGGAGTTGACTGCCGGTGAAGGTGATTTCTATAAACAGGAACAACGCCTGCATTATCTGGGAATACCTTTGAAGGTGAATTATACGATCTGGAAGAAAGACCGTTTGTCATTCTACGCTTCTGCCGGTGCTATGGCGGAGATGTGTGTGGATGGCAGTCTGAATACGGATTATTATCTGAATAACGTCCGTCAGCGTAAAAGTAAGACAGACCTTGATGTTGATAAAGTACAGTTTTCTGCTTTAGCAGCGCTTGGCGTACAATATGATATAGCAAAACCCATTAGTATCTATGCCGAACCCGGTATCGCCTATTATTTTGATGATAAGAGTGTGGTTGAGACGATCCGGAAAGAGCAGCCACTCTGTGCATCGGTGCAGTTCGGGGTTAGATTTGCTTTTTGATGACTAGGTGATGTTGATTTCCTGTACAGGAAAAAAGATGAGCAGAGTTTCCGACGGGAGGCTCTGCTCTTTCTTTTTTAGTTTTTACTAACGTGTACCCGTTGAGTGGGTGCCATGTTTGTATTGCGGTAGTTGATCTGTTCGACCACATTCTCTGCCAGTTCGCGGAAAGCTGCCCCGGTGATCGTGTCGGGATTCAAAGCGACAGGTGTTCCGTTGTCGCCTCCTTCGCAGATACTCTGTACGATGGGGATTTGTCCTAACAGGGGGATATTCAGCTCTTCTGCCAGACGTTTGGCTCCTTCTTTTCCGAACAGGTAATATTTGTTTTCAGGCAGTTCGGCAGGGGTGAACCAGGCCATGTTTTCAACTAATCCTAAAACGGGGACATTGATCTTTTCTCCGGTAAACATGCTGATGCCTTTGCGGGCATCGGCTAAGGCAACTTCCTGAGGGGTACTGACAACAATAGCACCGGTGATAGCCAGTGTCTGTACCATTGTCAGATGGATGTCGCTTGTTCCCGGTGGCAGGTCGATCAGAAAATAGTCGAGATCGCCCCAGTTGGCATCGCCGATCAGCTGCTTCAAAGCATTGCTAGCCATAGCTCCGCGCCATAAAACCGCATCTTCCTTGTTTACAAAGAAACCGATTGAGAGTAGCTTTACTCCGTAGTTTTCTGCCGGTTGTATCAATTCGCGGCCGTCTACCTCTTCCATATAGGGACGGGCATCTTCTACATTGAACATCTTAGGCTGGGAAGGACCAAAGATATCGGCATCCAGCAAACCTACCTTATAGCCGAGTCCTGCCAGGGCTACAGCCAGGTTAGCGGCAACCGTACTTTTACCTACGCCTCCTTTACCGGAAGATACGGCGATGATATTTTTTACCTGCGGAAGCAGTTTGTCCGGTTCGGGGCGTGCTGCCTGGCGTGCCAGAACTTCGATGTTTCCTTTGATGTCGACATCTTCGCCGACATAAGTCAGGATAGCTGTCTCGGCTGCCTTTACGACTGATTTGATAAACGGATCGTTGGGTTTCTCGAAAAGGAGGGAGAAGCTCACTTTATTACCTTCGATCCGTATGTTGTCTTCTACCATGCCCATTTCGACAAGGTCTTTTCCTGTACCCGGATAGCGCACTTTTGCAAGTGCGTCCATGATAAGTTTAGGATATATAGCCATAATATGATTGTATAATTGGTTGTCTTATTTGCCTGAAGCCAGTGCGCTGCGCTTGCTTCGGTTGAAACTGCGGTAAGGATCGAGTTCGATCTCTACGTCCGGTTCGACCAGTTCGTCTCTTTCTTCACAAACAAACTTGATGTATTTGATGTTCAGTCCGCGGTCGAGCCATTGCTGTTCATAATAGGTTTTGATAGACAGAATATCGTCTACCAAACCTGAATGATACAGGTCGTTGTTGCTGAACAAGACTGGATAGTTGTTGGCTTTTACCATTTCACAGGTGTAAGTGTACATAAAGTTACTGTCGGTTTTGAGGTGGATGATGCCATCACCTGACAGTATTTCGCGGTACATCTTCATGAAACGGGTGGAAGTCAGTCGTTTGTTTACTTTTTTCATTTGCGGGTCAGGGAAGGTAAGCCATATTTCGGCTACTTCGCCGGCTGCAAAGAAATGTGAGATCAGTTCGATACTGGTACGCAGGAAAGCTACGTTGGTCATTCCCGAGTCATAGGAATCCTTGGCCCCGGTCCACATACGGGCTCCTTTGATATCTACGCCGATAAAGTTTTTGTCGGGGAACAGGCGTGCCAGTCCCACCGTATATTCACCTTTACCGCAACCCAATTCGAGCACGATCGGGTTGTCATTCTTGAAAAACTCCTTATGCCAGTGTCCTTTCAATTCAAATCCTTTCTCTTGCAGAACGGCAAACGGATACTGGAAAACATGCGGATATCCCGCCATATCGTCAAACTTTGCTAACTTATTTTTTCCCATGCTGCAAAGATAATACTTTATTCAAACAATGCCGATACTGATTTTTCCCTTTCCCGTACGATCCTGTCGAATTCGTCTTCCCGTTCTTTCGGTAACCGGGCTTTTTGTATCCATTCATCACTTCCGTAGACACCGGCTTTTTCGTAATCGAACGGTTTGAATCTGATTTTCCGGATCGCTTTTTGATTCTTGAAATGGAAATCCAAGCGGTAAGGATCTTTGAATGCAGGATCTTGTATGATAGAATGTTTGTCTTTCATGCCTTTCCAGGTTTTCCAGTCGTTATCCAGGAACTTGGGAGGCATATTGTTACGCAGGTCCCAATAGCAATTGTAGTCCATATCTATCTTTGCTTTGTCCCAGGCACCGGCAAGATATACTCCGTGATCCATCAGTATGATGTTGGAAGTAAAGCTGAACGACTGATGTTCTTCGACCCGTGTAAATTGCAGTTGCTGATGATGGTTGAAGGCGAAAATATTATTTCGTATGCTATTCTTTTCTCCGTAATGTTGATGGAAACCTCCGCTTTTACAACCGTATACCAGATTGTTTTCCATAACGACACCGGTACTTCCCTCATCAGTATAAAGTCCCCAGCCGCCATAATCATAAGAATAAATATGATGGATTACATTATTGTGGATACGGGTTCCGGGAGAGATGCCCAATGTGTAAACGGCTCCCATATCGGACAATTCTCCCCAACCGATATGATGAATATTATTGTAAGCGATCTCATTATTAACGGCGTAGCTTTTACCATAGCCCCAGACCCAGCCGACGGAAACTCCTGAATACAATAAATCGGATATTTCGTTATGGGTAACTTTGTTGTCGGAAGAATTGAAAATGGCGACACCGACCCCGCATGGAAAAACAAATCCGGTTTTCTGTATGATATTGTTATCGACTGTAATCTTTTTGGTGAGA
Organism: Parabacteroides sp. AM58-2XD; assembly: GCF_003463685.1. Lineage (NCBI taxonomy): Bacteria > Pseudomonadati > Bacteroidota > Bacteroidia > Bacteroidales > Tannerellaceae > Parabacteroides > Parabacteroides sp. AM58-2XD. Next base: position 18,909 of record NZ_QSDP01000097.1, on the reverse strand, counting down.
AGGTTCGGATCGGGAGTTTCATATTCTCCGATCTTTACAGCCCCGGCTCCTAGGTCAGTCAGATAAGAATGTTCCAGATTACAGTTCGTACAAGCTTTTCTGAACCATATAGCGTAGTTTCCTGTATGTTTGATTTCACAGTTTTCGAAACGGATATTATCCGCAAAGTCGAGATGAATTGCAGCATCGACAGGTGAAGCGGCCTGGGCCGGATTATTACCGGTCTTTGGCATGACATACCCTGAATGTTCAAAAGAGAGGTTACGGAATGTGATGTTTTTGACCGGATAGCCTTTTTCTCCCTTTATTGTGAGTAGCCTGTTTAAAACCGGGGCATGGGCGATGCTTGTTTCCATGATCTCTCCTTTACGGGGAATATAATATAAGTCGCCGGAAGGCTCCATAAACCATTCCCCTTCGGCCGTCATGGCTTGTTTGTAGTTTTCGAGGATGAAACGGCTTCCTTTTTGTATAGGGTTCCAGGGTTTCATCCCTTGTCCGTTCAGGAAAAAATAGCCGGAGTCAGGTATTGCCATGGAGAGATATTTACGGGTATTATCCCATTTATGATAGCACATGACCATTACTTCGTTCAACTCTTCTTTGGAGAGACCTTGCAGGGATACCATATCTTCCGGCTTTGCCTGAATACGTTGTGTGGCATATTCCGGAGAACGCCCTGCCCCTTTATAATGAATGGTCTCATCAGCTTTTTCCACAAAGAACCATCCGGTGTCGGGAGTCCGGGCCCGGATGGCTCTGTTTCCATTGACATATAGTTGCTCGATCTTCAATCCGTAACGGGCAACTTCATCGACGTGCGTTTTCCACCATCCTTCGGGAGTTTTCTCCCAGGAAGTGAGAGTTATTGCCCCGCTGATTACCGGCTTGTCTTTCCCTTCTCCTTCGATAACAACCGGTACGGAAGGAGATTTATCTATCCGGAGTGTTTGGTTCAATGGATAAAAACCGGATTGGATGCGGATATGAACCGTATCGTTGCCGGTAGCATTAAGTCCCTGTTTCAGGGCTTCTTCAATTGTCCCGTAAGGAGATTCAGAAGTTCCTTTTTGAATGCCGGTCGTTCCGGAAGATACATAAATCGTATTCTGTGCAATGATTGCAGATGAACAGACGGATAACAGATATAAGAATAAATGCCTTTTCATGATTAATAGAGCTTGTCGTTAAACCTAACAAAAATAGCATTTTATTTTAACTTTATCCGTCAACGGGTTACATTCTTCCCATCTTGGCAACAAATTCGTCGAAGAAGATATCCCGGTAGTTGTTTTCCCGCTTTACGAATTTTCCCGTATGATTATTTGCTTTTTATTTGGTTTCATCTTTTTTTACGCAAAATACCATGTGGGGCATATCTACTCCACGATAATGTGTGGTAATGGTATCAATTAGACTCATTCCATTACGAAGCGCAACATTTTGGGATGCAATATTCGTATTTCTTATAATGGAATACAACGCATTAAAATGCAGTATATTGAATCCATATTCACGACATGCTGTTGCGGCTTCAATAGCATAGCCGTTGTGCCAATATTTATGAGCCAGCAAGTAGCCGATTTCGGGAACTTGTGTTGCCTTGTATTCCTGCATGGTAATACCGCATTGTCCTATCATTTCATCGGTATTTTTAAGAAATATGCCCCATAGACCGAAGTTGAATTCTTTATATCGTTGAAGTTGTTTTTGCATCCATGCCATAGTTTCCTTATCGTTAAAAGCTCCATTATAAGCATACATTACTTTTTCATCTTGTAATATCAAGGATAATGCTCTCATATCCGAAAATGTCATTTCCCTCAATTGTAATCTGTTGGTTTCTAATATTATATTCTTCATAAAACATTATTATTTATTCTATTATTTTGTCATGCAAACTTATAAAAAAGTACCGTTTTATCAGTTAGTTACTGAATGGTATTTTATATGCTTTCCGTCCTGCTTGTCCAATCGTGGGTATTCTTGAAATATCTGTTGCGTACTTCGTACCCTCCTGCTATGTTCGGAAATCCGATGGCGAAATAAGGCTTGAAGGTCGTCTTGTTTATTGTTTTTCTTTTCTTTGATAAGACTCAGCAGGCCGTATATCTGTTCAAAGGCGGCATTTTTCCATTTGCTTCCGGTTATTTCTTCCGTGAAAACATCTTCAAATGAGTCTAATACCCTGGCGCAATCCTCCGGGTTGACTCCCGACCTCTCTGCTACTGCTGCAATAACTTCTCTCTTGTTCATCTCTTTTTGTTTTTATGATTATGCCACGAAGGTAACCTGCAATAGAAAGTGCTTTTTAATTTGTAGACGGAAGTGCTTTTCCAGTATACGGAATCCTTCTTATCGTCGACCAGACCGGTTTATATTATCATACATCTTGCTATTAACTATCGTTATCTTAGGCACTTATTAAGCTAAAGGTTATAACAAACTAATTGTTAACACCCTATTTAGTATAATTACCCTGTACAGGATAATCAGATACGCTGTACACCCTGGTTAATTATCCTGTACACCTTGTCCGACTACCCTGTACACCCTGGCAATAAGGAGTCCTGACTTTTCAATTAATTAGTAGGGAGGGGGCGGTTAGTTTCCGGTGTCCGCGGGTTAGTTTGTAATTACCCTGATGCGGTTACCCCGGGCAGGAATAACGGTTTCATTTCAGTAACAAAAAAATACAGTTCAGTAAATACAGATTACATTTCAGTAAAATAATCCCGGCCTCTTATACCTATATATAATAAGTTTGTTTTAGAATTAATGGTAAGATGATTAAATTTGTAGAGAGATGGGAAATACTTTTTTATTAGCTTTGTTGGCATCGTTTACGTGTGCTGATTATCGTTTGGATCAAATAACACATGAACCGGTTCCGGAAGGAGAAAAAGTGACTCCGGAGATACCGGATAGATTTCCATTTGATGAGTGCGGACGAACGATCGATGAATAAGCCGGATGTCTTTTGCTGACATTCGTTGTGTGTATTGAATTAATTCTGTTACTTAAAATTTAAAGACGTATGAAGAAGTTGTTTTTATTTGCTTTGGCTGTTACGGCTTTATTCTCTTCTTGCGAAAAAAATCCCGATCTGAATAAGCTCGACAGCGATTATGCTGTTTATACGAATTATGATAACAGTATTCAGTTTAACAAATTCAGTTCTTATTATCTTCCTGACAGTATTCTGGTCGCCGGTGGCGGTATGAAAGCCCAATACTGGAAAGACGAGAATGCTCAAAAGATCATTAGCGAGGTGGTTGCCGAGATGGACGATCGGGGATATACCCGTGTGGATGATAAAGAAAAAGCCGATATCGGCTTGCAACTGTCCTATGCACAGCAGACTACGCAGATCATAACTCCGGGTTACGGTTACGGCTATGGTTGGTGGGGGGCCGGTTTCTGGGGCCCGTTCTGGAATGACTGGTATTATCCTTATCCGGTTTCCTACAGTTATGACACCGGGACGTTTGTTGCGGAAATGGTTGACCTGACAGCTAAATCTACCGATCAGAACAAGAAAGTCGATCTGCCGGTTATCTGGCATGCTTATGCTTCGGGGTTGGTCTATAACAATTCGCGTATCGACATGCAGCTGACGCTTCGTGCTGTGGAACAGGCCTTTGAACAATCTCCTTACCTTAATATACTGTATACTGATAAATAATAAATCCGGAAGATTATGAAAACGATAAGATACATTTTTAAGAAACAATTCATATTGTTGATGATACTGTCCGTTTTCTGTTTGAAAGGACAGGCACAGGTAGAAGATAACCTCATTTTAATGTGGACTGGCAGATGAACGCACCTATCAGTACCGACTTTGCAGATAAGATCAGTGGCTGGGGTATGAATTTCGAAGCCGGTTATTATGTGACGCCGCGCTGGTCGTTGGGAGCATTCCTGAGTTTCCATACCAATCATAAATATGTGGACCGCCAGACATTGCAATTGTCGCCGACCCAATCGCTGACTACCGACCAGCAATTGTCGGCTTTCCAGCTTCCTTTCGGTCTTTCCACTTCCTACCGTCTCGGACATAATGATTATCTGAAGCCATATGTCGGAGTGAAATTGGGAGCGATGTATGCGGAGAACTCCAGTTACATGACGACTGTCCGTTATTATTCAAATCCCTGGGGCTTCTATGTCTCTCCGGAGGTCGGAATGAATATTTATCCTGTACCGGATAAGCGTTTTGGCTTCCATGTGGCTCTGTATTACAGCTATGCCACCAATCAGACAGATTTGCTGACCTATTCGATGAACGGGCAGAACAATCTGGGTTTCCGTGTCGGTTTATGCTTCTGATAAATTCAACAAACAATGCAGAGCAAATACAACCATTTCTTCAATTTTTTCCTGTTCTCGGGATTAGCCTGTTTCTCACATTTGTTTCTGGTGCTTTATTCGGACCTTTCACCGCAGCACCAGAACGTGTTGATTTCTTTCTGGGCTTTCCTGTTGGTTGTATTTGTTTTTAATGTGATCGGGTTCAGTATTGTTCTTATCAGTGAATGGCAGCGGAAAAGCTATCAGGTTCTGATGAAAAGGAAGAATCAGTTACTGATCAATTGCCTGTTGATGGCGGGACTTTTGTTTTTGATAAACTATCTGCTGTCTTCTGTTGTAAAAGTCTTGTTGGAGATACCTTCGCCATTTGTGTTGAAGGGAGCCGGCTTCCGGATGATGTTTGTGGTATGGCTGGTTGAGATGGTGATTGTTTGTCTTACGATGGTGGCTAACTTCTACAGGCAGTTGATCGTTCTCCATGAAAAAGCAAATAAGCTGGAAGAGAGTGCGATAAAGTCACAGTATATCGCTTTGCAGAATCAGTTGAATCCCCATTTTCTTTTTAATAACCTGAATACGCTGATTTCGGAAATAGAATATAATCCAAAGAATGCAGTTGTGTTCACCCAGCGTCTGTCGGACGTTTACCGTTATATTCTGCAAAGCCAACAGGAGGGGCAGGTCACTTTGCGTTCGGAACTGACTTTCCTGAAATCTTTTATCTTCCTTCATCAAGTGAGGCTGGGGGATTGTATCCATGTGGATAACCGGATCGATCCTTCCTTGCTGGAAAAGAAAATACCGTCTTTCACATTGCAGCTACTGACTGAAAATGTGATTAAACACAATATAATCAATTCGGATAACCCGATGACGATTTATCTGAGTACTTCGGACGATAAAAAGAAATTAGTGGTAAGCAATGAAATAAGGCTCAAGCAGAATGTTGTCAAGTCGGGTACCGGACTGAAGAATTTATCTACCCGTTGTAAACTGGTTAGCGATCAGGATATATCGATAGAGAATGATTCTAAATGTTTTACCGTTAAAATCCCATTATTAAATGAATAAGATAAAAGCAGCTATCATAGAAGATGAAATCCCGGCGGCACGTTTGCTGAACAAAATGTTGACGGAGTTGCGCCCTGAATGGGAGATCCAGGTCTTGCCGGGTAATGTGGAAGGCGCCGTAAAGTGGTATCAGGATAATCCCCATCCCGATATCCTCTTTCTGGATATTCAGCTGACCGATGGCGTTTCCTTTTCTTTTATCGAACAGGCGAATCCGGAGAGCATGATCGTATTTACTACGGCTTACGACGAATATGCGATCCGTGCCTTTAAAGCGAACAGTATCGATTACCTGTTGAAACCGATCGATAAGGAACGGCTGGGCGAAGCTTTGGAGAAATATGAAAAGCTTACTTCCAAATTCTATAAAGAGTTTAATAAGCAAGGAGATATCCTGGAGATACTTCAGAATATAACCAATCCGGCGAAGAAATACAGAACCCGTTTCCTTATTTCGGGGGAGGACAAATTATTTACGTTGCAGGTGGATGATATTGCTTACTTCTATTCTGAAAATAAAATAACCTTTGCCGTAACTAATCAGAGTAAAGAACATATTATAGATTTGTCTCTGGATAAGTTGTGCGAGCAGCTGGACCCGGACCGCTTCTTCCGGACAAACCGGCAAACGATAGTTAGTGTACAGGCCATCCAAAAGATAGAATCTTATTTCCTGGGAAAAGTTGTCGTGAAAGTTATTCCTCCTTTTAAAGATAAGATTATTGTCAGCCGTGAAAAGATCAGTGCTTTCAAGCTGTGGCTGAACTATTGAAAGAATCTGTTTTAGCTCTAAATAATTGACTGATTTGTTTTTTCAGCGAATATAATATACTTTTGATGCAATAATTGCAGGAGTAATATTGTAAGCAATTGAAAGAATGGAGAAGGAGTTAGAGGCAAAATATCTTGAAGCATTGGGAGAAGGAGACCACGAGGCATTCAATATGCTTTTTATGTCTTATCATTCTTTGGTAAAACGATTTCTTTTCGGGTTTATCAAAGAGGAAGACGAGGTGTTGGATCTGGCCCAGGAGGTTTTCATTAAGGTCTGGACCCATCGGAAATCGGCTGCATCGGCTGATTCTTTCAAAGCCTATTTGTTTAGAATAGCCCGTAATGAGCTTTACAATTATTACAAACTAAATGCAATTCATGAGAACCACCTGGAGAGATATTACCAACAATCTGTCTGGATAGATGATTTGATGGAAGAACGTATTTTAGCGGAAGAACTGGGGCTTTTGCTGGACATTGCTGTAGAGAATATGCCTCCCCAGCGAAAACAGATTTTTAAAATGAGCCGGAAAGAAGGCCTTTCGAACGAAGAAATCTCCCTTAAACTGAATATAAACAAAAGAACTGTTGAAAACCATATAACTCAAGCCCTTGCGGACTTGCGAAAAGTCCTGAAAATAGTATTACCTTTTTTTATTTAAAAAAAATCACTTTTAGACTGTGTGTGTTTCTTTTTCTGTTTGTCTTAATTATATAAGACTAAAAATAGAATGGAGAAACGACATCTACATACTTTGTTTTCCCGCTTCTTTGGAAATGATTTTCCCAAAGAGGTACGTAATCGGTTTGCTGCTTGGTTTATCCGGGAAGAACAGGCCGATGAGAAGGAAGAGGTATTAGAAGATATATGGAACTCATTACCGGAGACGATAGATTTTACATCTTACGCAGAGTTGAAAAAGGTGAACAAGCGTATTCATCCTGAAAATAACTCTTTCTACCGGCGATTGGCTGTTATTGCTGCAATTATTGTATTACCCTTATTAGGGATTGTCACTACTACATGGTATTATAAATATGCCGGCATATCATCTGATATGCATATGGTAGAATGTTTTGTTCCGAATGGGGAAAGAAAGCAGGTTATTTTACCGGATGGTTCTATTGTATGGTTAAATGCAAATTCAGTTTTAATCTATCCCGAGAAATTCGGAAAAACACGAACGTTGTTCCTGAGTGGAGAGGGGCATTTTACAGTCACTAAAGATAAGGAAAGACCTTTTATCGTAAAAACGAATTATTTGAATGTCGAAGCATTAGGAACAGTCTTTGATGTGCATTCTTATCCGGAGGAAAGTGAAACCACAACCATCCTGGAATCAGGCTGTGTCAGGGTTGACGATAAAATAGGTTCATCGGGTTCTGTCATTCTGCACCCAAACGAACAACTGACCTATAACCATGCAGATGCTTCTTTTCTTAAAAGCTATGTGGATGCTTCCCGGTTAAGCACCTGGACGAAAGGGTATCTGATTTTCCAGCAGGAAACGTTAGCGAATATTTTCCGTGCGTTGGAAAGACAATATAAGGTAAAGATCAATTACAATGATACCAAATATGCAAGCATGACATTTACTGTTCGCTCCATGCCCGGGAATCCCTGGAAGAGGCATTGGATGTTTTAAAAAGAATAGGAGTTAACTTTAAATATAAAATTGTAGACAATGATGTATATATTCAGTAACAACTAAAAAAACAACAATATCATGAAAAAAAGGTATCCGGGAAGCTGACGGCCAATCACTTCTTCCCGGACTGAAATCGAAAATCATCCCGATTTTTGGGGCGTTATATATGCCCTTAAATCAAAAAGATAGTATTCAATTTAATTCTTAAATATACAAAGTTATGAAAATATATAACAAATCACGAAGATGTGTGGTAAATACTTTTTATAAATCTATTTACATTGCATTATTCTTGTGCTGTTCTTTTATAGTAAAGGCTCAGAATCAATTAATTACACTCTCAAAACAAATGACCTTAAAAGAGGCTTTTGTAGAGATCGAAAAGCAAACAAATCTTTCAGTAGACTATAATGACCAATTAATAAATGCGAATGAACGTATTAAAAAGGCATATAATAATACGCAGTTGAATGAAGTTTTAAATGCTATATTGAAAGACGCCAGTTGTTCATATTCAATTCAGGGAAGCCATATCTTAATTACACCTAAGACTGCTCAGCAGGTGAAAAATCAGACTATAACCGGTACGGTTACTGATGAGTTGGGCGATCCGATTATTGGTGCCAATGTAATTGAAGAAGGTACAACAAACGGAATTATGACTGATATTGATGGTAAATTTTCATTGTCAGTATCAGCTGGTTCTAAAATTCAGGTTTCATATATAGGATATATAACTCAGGATATAAAAGTCGGAAATAAGAAAACTTTCGCGGTCGTATTGAAAGAAGATTCTCAGGCTTTGGAAGAAATTGTAGTTGTGGGTTATGGTACGCAGAAGAAAGGTGTCGTAACAGGATCTATCGCAACTGCAAAGGGTGATGATATTATCAAGAGTCCGACTCAGAACTTAGGACAGGCTTTGGCCGGTCGTTTGCCGGGCCTTATCGTGACTAACGGTAGTGGTGAACCGGGTGCTGACGGAGTAACAATCAATATTCGTGGTAAGAGTACAACCGGAAATAATGATCCGTTGATCCTGATCGACGGTATTGCCGGTCGTGGTTCTTTGGATAGACTTAATCCAAATGATATTGAGAGTATTACTGTTTTGAAAGATGCTTCTGCTGCTATCTATGGTTCGCGTTCTGCCAATGGTGTTATTCTGGTAACAACCAAGAGAGGTAAAACAGGAAAACCGTCAATTAGCTATTCTTTCAATGTCGGTTTACAGCAACCGACACGTGTGCCGGATCTGGCAGATGCTGCTACTTTTGCTGAAGTGACGAACGAGTTGGAATCATATGACGGACGTGTTCCCCGGTATACCGCTGATGAAATAGAATTATTCAGAAACGGATTGGATCCGATACATTATCCGAATACAAATTGGGCAGATGAGGTACTAAAGAAAGCTGCTTTTCAACAGAGACATAATGTATCTGTTTCCGGAGGTACGGATGCTGTTAGTTATTATGTAGGTGGTGGTTATTCCAGTCAGGACGGTATCTTTAAAAATGGATCGACAAAGTATGAACAGTATGATATACGTTCAAATATCGATGCTAAAATTACTAAAGACCTGAAAGTGTCGGTGGATATCTCGTCTCGTTTGGAAGATGCAAATTTCCCCAGCATGAGTGCCGGTGATATATTCTGGCGTATTACCAGATCTTATCCTACTGTTTTAGCTCAGTATCCGAATGGGTTACCGACAAATGGTTTGGATAGTAACCCAATCGTGATGGCTACAGATAAAACTGGTTATGAATATGATAAGAAGGCAGTATTTAATGGAACTATTACTGCAGACTGGAATTTATCGTGGTTGTTGGATGGTTTAGCAGCAGATGCTTATATGGCTTATGACCGTATAGGAAAAGACCATAAAAAATGGCAGACGCCCTGGTCTTTTTATACATGGGATGAGGCTACCGATACTTATACGGAACACATGAACACACTTGTTCAGCAGACCTCATTGAGACAAGAGCATTTAGCTGATTGGTCGCTGACATTGAATGCCAAATTGAAGTATAAGAAAACATTTGGCAGTCACGGGATAGATGCTATCCTCGGTTTTGAACAAAACAGCTATAGAAAGGATAATTTCTGGGCATCTCGTGGTAGTTTTATGTCTACAGCTATCGACCAGTTGTTTGCCGGTACATCCAACAAAGATTATTATGATAACTCTGGTGATGCTTCAGAAAGCGCACGTCGCAGTTATTTCGGACGTGTCGCTTATGATTTTGCAGGTAAGTATATGGCTCAGTTTAATTTCCGTTATGATGGTTCATATATTTTCCAGGCAGGACAGCGTTGGGGCTTTTTCCCGGGTGTGTCTGCCGGTTGGAGAATGTCGGAAGAGAGCTTTATCAAAGATAATATCGACTGGATCAATAATTTGAAGATACGCGGATCATTCGGTAAGCAAGGTAACGATAATATCGATCCTTTCCAGTATTTGCTTAAATATAATCTGGGCCGTAATTACGTGTTTGGCGGAACTGATATGGTTGGTTTATATCAGAAAGGTTTCCCTAATAATAATGTAACATGGGAAGTTGCTGATACCTGGAACATAGGTACTGAAGGAACATTCTGGAATGGACTTTTAGGTTTTGAAGTTGAATATTTCAAAATAAAACGTTCTAATATTCTGGCAAAGCGCAATGCTTCTATTCCTAAGTATACAGGTTTGATCGATTTGCCGAATGAAAATATCGGACGGGTCCAAAACCAGGGTATGGAAATACAGTTGAGCCATTTCAATAAGATCGGTGAAGTGAACTTCCGTGCAAGTGGAAACTTTATGTTTGCCAGAAATAAAGTTTTGTTCATGGATGAAACTCCATGGGGTGAAGGACATGAATATATGAATGAAACAGGTGGTCCGATGGGAGCTGGTCTGCAATATCGTGCTATAGGAATTTTCAGAGATCAGGCAGCATTGGATAGTTATCCTCATTTGGATGCGGCCCGTCCTGGTGACTTGATTTTTGAAGATGTTGATGGCGATGGTAAAATAACCTCACTGGACCGTGTTCGTCAGAATTTGACTGGTTTCCCGGAGATTATCTTTGGCTTGAACTTGTCGGCTGATTGGAAAAACTTTGATATTAGTGTACTGTTTCAGGGACAAGCTCGTGCTGTAAAAGATGTAATTAGTCGTATGGATGCAACGTCGAATTTCTATAAATGGAGAGCTGAAGATCGTTGGACAGAAGATAATATCGATGGAACAATGCCCCGTGCCGGTGGTACTATCAACTATGGAGTCGAAAATCCGTGTAGTTTCTGGACACAAAATGCTTCTTTCGTACGTTTGAAAAACCTGGAAATAGGATACACCTTGCCTAATTTGTGGTTTAATAAACTACGTATATCAAACTGTAGAGTTTATTTGAGCGGACAGAACCTGTTTACTCTGGATCATATAAAATATGTGGATCCGGAAGGAAGCGGAGAAGGTAGCTATTATCCTCAAATGAGAATCTTTAATATAGGATGTAACTTAACTTTTTAAAAAGGGAAAAAAATGAAAAAGATAATATATTTGGCAGTTTCCGCACTGTTAAGCTTTAGTTCTTGTAGCGATTTTTTGGATAAAAAACCGTTGGATTCACTTACAGAGGATGCTGTTTTTAATGATGATGCTTTGCTCACAGCTTATGTGACAGCTTGTTACAATGCTTATCCGAACGGTTTTGATGAAGCAATGTCTTCCTCGGCTACAGATGAATCATATACTCGTCATGGAGATGGTAGTTCTAATATTGTAGCAAGGGGAGAAATGAACCCGGATAATGTTGAAAATTTTGACTCCGGTCGATTTTCAAACTTTAATTACTGGAATACAGCTTATGAGTATTTACGCAACATCAACACGTTCTTTGCAAAATATGAAGAAGCTCAGGTTACGGAAGAATTAAAGAGTCGTCTATATGGTGAGATGAAATTTATTCGTGCTTTTGTGTATTCTAATCTGATATGGCGTTTTGGCGGTGTTCCTATTATTACGAAAGCGTATACATTGGAAGATACGGATTATTCTATCACACGAAATACTTATGAGGAATGTGTAGATTTTATCTTAAAAGACCTGGATGAGGCTATTGAGCATTTACCAGCAAAAATGGAAGGAGAAAATAAAGGTCGTGCCTCTGCAGATGCTTGCAAAGCACTGAAATCAAGACTGTTATTGTATGCTGCAAGCCCTTTGGTAAATACTTCTAATGATCTGAAAAAATGGGAATTGGCACGTGATGCGGCTAAAGCTGTAATCGATCTGCCAGGATATAGCTTGGCTTCGGATTATAGAACTCTTTTCCTGGAAGATAATGACGAAGTTATTTTCAGACGTTATTATACGAAGGCGAATGCTAACAGGGTGAATTTGTTTAATTCTCCTAATGGCTACGGCGGTTGGGGAGGTAACTGTCCTATTCAGAATTTGGTGGATGACTATGAAATGAAAGCAACGGGTAAAAAACCGGCAGAAGCAGGTTCCGGTTATGATCCGGCAAATCCGTATGAAGGTCGTGATCCTCGTTTTTATGCAACGGTTCTTCATAATGGTGCAATGTTCAGAGGACGTGCGGTTGAAACATTTATTCCTAACGGACAAGATAGCGAACAAGGAGCCATTGGAAGCTGGAACTGTTCGAAGACTGGTTACTATTTGCATAAATTTCATGATGAAAATCAGGTTATTAATGAATCGGAAGCAACTACTGTTCCATGGACTTTCTTCAGACTGGCAGAATTCTATTTGAATTATGCTGAGGCTCAGTACTATTTGGGAAATGAAGAAGAATGCCGTAAAGCTATCAATGTAGTTCGTTCCCGTGAAGGGGTAGAAATGCCTCCGGTAACAGCCTCCGGTACAGAACTACTTGAAAAACTTCGTAATGAGCGCAGAATAGAATTAAGTTTTGAGAACCAACGCTATTTCGATTTGAGAAGATGGAAAATTGCTGATGAGTATGAAAACAAGAATTCTATTGGCATAAAAATTGAAAAGGATGAAAATGGTAATTTCAAATATACTGAAATCACTGTTTTGGAACGTAATTTCCTTCCGCAGCATTATTGGTTGCCAATTCCTCGCTCAGAAATTATAAAGAGTAATTATACTTTGGAACAGAATCCTTATTATAATTAATTCGAGTATAAGTAATTGATTAAAAAAGCGCATAAATGACACAAATTTGTCAAATAACAAACATGCTATTATCATTTTTGTTCCTTAATTTGTGTCATTATGTGCTATTTAAATAGAAAAAGATGAACTCAAAAGTTTTTATATTCATACTTTTAAGTGTATTGTTGCTTCCGACAGGGTGTGTTGAGGCAAGTAAGGCAAAAGAGGAGAAGAAAAATACCGCTCCGCGAATAGTCAATATAGTCAATTTTATCCGCCAGACAGACTATCGTCTGGAAAACTCGGATGCACTGATGTTTGAAACGGTGGAGAAACAAATCGACCTGGTTAATCAGTATGACTTTCCTGCAACATTCCTGTTTCAGTATGATGCCCTGATCAATCCGAAATATCAGAAGTTCATGAAAACCAAGCTTAATCCTACATGTGAACTTGGTGCATGGTGGGAAATTACCCAGCCTCATGTGAAAGCTGCCGGATTGAAATGGCGCGGAGAACATTCATGGGTATCGACCGCCAATATCGCTTTTACTCCGGGATATACTCTGGAAGAAAGGGAAAAACTGGTGGATGTCTATATGGCGAAATTTAAGGAGATTTATGGTAAATATCCTAAGTCTGTAGGTTCCTGGTATGTTGATTCACATACATTGGAGTATATGTATAAAAAATATGGTATTGTCGCTTCCTGTAACTGCAAGGATCAGGTTGGTACTGATGGCTATACATTGTGGGGAGGGTATTGGAACCAAGCCTATTATCCCAGTAAGCTGAATGCATATATGCCGGCTCAGACAGACGAATATCAGATCCCAGTACCTGTATTCCGTATGTTAGGTAGCGATCCGATGTACCAGTATGATGCTGGAATAGGCTCTAACCATCAGGGGGTTATAACACTTGAACCCGTATATACCGAAGGGGGAAAAAGTAAAAAGTGGGTGGAATATTTCCTTAAAACGATTGTTGATGAACCCTGTCTGGCATTCAATTATGCACAGGCTGGTCAGGAAAACTCATTTACCTGGTCGGGAATGGGAGAAGGTCTGATCATGCAATTTCCTCTATTCGACTCATTGAGTAAAGCCGGGAAGATTCGGGTAGAGACACTGGAAGAATCCGGTCGCTGGTTTAAGGAACAATTCCCAAAAACTCCGGCTACTGCGATAACAACTTTAGCTGATGTCCGTAATGAAGGAAACAAGTCCGTTTGGTATAACAGCCGTTTCTACCGTTCTAATTTGTATTGGGAAAAAGATGGTTTCTGTTTCCGGGATATTCATTTGTTTGATGAAAAAATGAAGTCCGAATATCTGGATACTCCGGGTACGGGAGGACAATTTTTCTATTATACCTTACCAGTAATCGATAGATTCTATTGGAGTACGCCGGACGATAAGATCGGACTTCGGGTTGTGAAGCTGGATAAGAATGGAAAAGGGACGGAACTTGTTTTAGCCGATCCCGTAGTCAGCGAACCATCAAAGAGTGTTTTAAATGTCGAGTCTAAAGATAAGAACGGGAATAATTTTATTTTCACGTTTAACGAGGACAAGATCGATATTTCATGTAATGCAGCAGAAAGTGGTTTGGATTGGGCACTTGAGTTGAGGGTTCCGCAGGACAGACTTGACCGCCTGCCATTTAAAGACTTTGAAAAATCGTCCGTAAAGTCTGAGTTCAGAGGATTCAATTATAATGTAGCATGTGAAAAAGGTAGTATAGTCAAAGGCAATAATACGGATTATGTGTTGAGATTTGTACCGTCTGGTAACAAGTTGGTCATTGATTGCACAACCGGTCAATGAAAATAAAATTTTTTTAATCGGACGGGTGTAGGGCCTGGTTTCCCGGTCTGTAGAGATAAGAAGCCGGGCCTTGTTTTTTGAAGGAAACAGACAATAGAAGTATAATTAAATCTAAGTTTATCATGAGAACAATAACATCTTTATTTATTCTTTGGGCATTTCTTGTCATCTGCAACCCTGTTGCTGCTCAGGTTACCGAAAAAGAGTTTAATCTTGACTTATGGGAGAACGGACTTCCGAATACCAATGGTATAGACCGTACTCCTTTCGATGATAATATTCAGAACTACAAACCTCGTTACGTGTTTTTCTGCCTCCGAAGGATATTGCTACCGGACGTGCTATAATTGCTTGTCCCGGTGGTGCTTATGCCGGACTGGCTTATAATCACGAAGGTTATGACTGGGCTCCCTTTTTTAATAAGTTAGGTATTGCTTATGTTGTTCTGAAATATCGGATGCCAAGAGGAAATAGAGAGGTTCCCTTCTCAGATGCGGAAGAGCACTACGGCTGGTAAAAGAGAAGGCGAAAGAATGGAATATTAATCCGGCTGATATAGGGATCATGGGGTCTTCGGCCGGTGGACATCTGGCTTCCACTATGGCAACACATGTAAAATCAAGTGTGCGACCGGCTTTTCAGGTGCTGTTTTATCCTGTGATCACAATGGACAAATCATTTACACATCTCGGCTCTCATGATAATCTATTGGGAAAGGATGCTTCCCAAGAACTGGAAGATCTGTATTCCAATGAAAAGCAGGTAACTAAAGAAACCCCGAGAGCTTACATCACTTTTTCGGACGACGATGATGCGGTTCCTACTAAAAACGGTGCACTTTATTATCTGGCATTAAAGGAAAATAAGGTACCGGCTTCTTTCTTTATCTATCCTTCCGGAGGACATGGATGGGGCAGTAGAAAAGATTTCAAATACAATAAGGAGATGTTACAAGATTTGGAAGCCTGGCTTTTGAGTTTTTAAAAAAACAGGTATCATTTAGATACTATCAAATATATTACATCAAAAATCATTTTTATAACCAATATTTTTCTTAGAATATAGAGCTTTGAAACGGCTAATGTTTTGACTAAGATAATTCATATAAATGATTTTACTATAAAATAACAAGCGGATGAAAAAGCTTATATTGTTTATTACTGTTACTACTTTCTTTAGTTATTCCGGCGTTAGCGGGCAGTCTGTTCGTTTGACCGGCTTACAGAGTGATCACCTTGAAACCCCGATAGGTGTCGATAATCCGACTCCTCGTCTTTCATGGAGGATGGATGACAGTAGGCAAGGAGCGAAACAGACTTCATATCGTGTGCTGGTGGATAAAGACTCGATGAAAGTTGTTAACGGAAAAGCTGATATATGGGATACCGGAAAAATAAACACCGGAGATATGTTGATCACTTATGCGGGTAAACAACTCGAACCTTTTACTAAGTATTACTGGAAGGTGATAGGCGGCGATCTGGAATATAAAGAAGTATTTTCGCCTGTCAGTTCCTTTGAAACAGGGATGATGGACATCAAGAACTGGCAAGGATCCTGGATTGGTGACGGGCAGGATGTCAATTATGAACCGGCTCCTTATTTCCGAAAAAAATTCACGACAGGCAAAAAAATAAAATCGGCACGTGCTATATTGCTGTGGGCGGATTGTATGAATTATATATCAATGGTGAAAAGATCGGTAACCACCGTCTGGATCCGTTGTATACCCGTTTCGACAGACGTAACCTGTATGTCACTTATGATGTTACCGGGCAACTCCGGAATGGCGACAATGCCATAGGAGTCCTGCTTGGAAACGGATGGTACAACCATCAATCGAAAGCAGTGTGGGATTTTGACCGTGCTCCCTGGCGGAACAGGCCGGCTTTCTGCCTGGATCTTCGTATCACTTACAGTGACGGCAGTGTAGAGACCATTCCGACGGACCTTAGCTGGAAAACATCTTCAGGAGCATTGGTATTCAATAGTATTTATACAGGTGAACATTATGATGCCCGGCTCGAACAGAAAGGCTGGAATACTCCGGACTTCGATGATTCCAAGTGGAGAGGCGTCGGACTCAGAGGCGTTCCTTCTCAAAATGTCGTGGCACAGCAGGTTCGTCCGATCCGTAATGTGCTGACTATTCCGGCTAAGTCGGTCAATAAGATAAATGACAAGACATATGTTTTTGATTTCGGTCAGAATATGGCAGGTGTAACCAATATCAAGGTATCGGGCGAAGAAGGTACCGAAGTCAGAATTATGCATGGAGAACGGCTTTTTGATAACGGATGCATTGACATGTCCAATATTGATGTGTATTACAGGGGCGATAAGGAAAAAGATCCTTTCCAGACCGATATTTTAGTTCTTAGCGGTGGCGAGGATGAGTTTATGGCAAAGTTTAATTATAAAGGTTTCCGTTATGTGGAAGTAACCAGTGACAAACCGATTGAATTAAACCAGAACAGCCTGACCGCTTTCTTTATGCACAGCGATGTGCCTGCTTCCGGAGAGATCAAGACATCGAGTGAGCTGGTAAATAAACTGTGGTGGGCTACCAACAATGCTTATCTGTCGAATCTGATGGGATATCCGACCGATTGTCCGCAACGCGAAAAGAACGGATGGACGGGTGACGGTCATTTTGCGATCGAAACAGCTTTATATAACTTCGATGGAATTACCGTATATGAAAAATGGCTGGCCGACCACCGGGATGAGCAACAGCCAAACGGGGTACTTCCCGATATTATACCTACCGGAGGTTGGGGGTATGGTACGGATAACGGACTGGACTGGACGAGTACAATAGCTATTATCCCCTGGAACCTGTATATGTTTTATGGAGATAGCAAGCCTTTGGCTGATTGTTATGAGAATATCAAGCGTTATGTCGATTATGTGGATCGTACGAGTCCGAATCATCTGACATCCTGGGGACGTGGAGACTGGGTTCCGGTTAAGTCCCGTTCCAATAAAGAGTTTACATCATCCGTCTATTTTTATGTCGACACTAAAATATTGGCGACTGCCGCCAAGCTGTTTAACAAGCAGGATGATTATACATATTATACGGCATTAGCCGAAAAGATCAAAGAGGCCGTCAATAATAAATATCTGAATAAGGAGACCGGAATATATGCCGGTGGTTCCCAGACGGAATTAAGTGTTCCTCTGCAATGGAAGATAGTACCGGAAGATATGATCGCTAAAGTTGCAAAGAATCTGGCAAAGAAAGTGGAAGAAGCCGGATTCCATCTGGATGTCGGTGTATTGGGGGCAAAAGCAATCCTGAATGCATTGAGCGAAAACGGATATCCGGAGACAGCTTATAAGGTAGCTGCACAGGATACTTATCCGTCATGGGGCTGGTGGATCGTCAATGGGGCTACGACTTTATTGGAAAACTGGGATTTGAAGGCTGAACGTGATATTTCGGATAATCATATGATGTTCGGAGAGATAGGCGGATGGTTCTATAAAGGTCTGGGAGGTATTTTCCCTGATCCGGAACTGCCTGGTTTCAAACATATTATATTGCGTCCGAATTTTGTAAAGGAATTGAAGTATTTCGAAGCAAAACATGATTCTCCTTACGGGCAGATCATCTCCAAATGGGAGTGGAACAGAAAGAAGATCAATTATGAAGTGGTTGTTCCGGCAAACAGTACGGCTACGCTTTATTTACCTGACTATGTCAAAGGAGATAAAGTGATCAAATTGGAGGCTGGCAAACACAATCTTAATTTCTTTATTTTATAGGGGGCAGCAAAAAGTTTGTCATAGCTGATTATTAATGTGTTACATCGTAAATGGCTTACAACCGGGGTAAAAAAGTACCTACTTTTGACCTTGCGTTTGTCACGATTAACATTTGAAAACATATTGTTTAATAGATGTTCGCTTTTGCACCTGTTTGGTTTGTTTGTAGAAATTTGAACTATCTACGGTGTCTTTTAATGAGGCTCGCCTCGTGCCGCAGGCTCTCTTTTGCCGTTGGTTTCAACCCAATGTCATCAATTTAAGGTTCATAGTGCTCTTTTGTAATTAGTTAGAGTATAGTTTTTACAATTGGGCCTTCCTTTCCTTGCTCGTGGAAACTTTCTTCCCGGTCTGA
>NZ_QSDP01000096.1:0-25065 GCF_003463685.1 Parabacteroides sp. AM58-2XD | reverse complement strand
AGACCTCTTATAAGATCTCACGAATCATAGTCAAGAGACTTTGGTTTGCAAAATCTTCACGTAAAAAATCCAGTCGTTAAGGTTCTATTTTCATAGTTAAGACTTTTCTATCTGCAAGATTACCTTTATTCCCCAATTACACAACTTTTTTTGAAATATTTTAATGATTTATGCCACAAAACATATTTTAATAGAAATTTTGGTGCGGTTGCCCTGGCTTATAACTGGTATATTGAGCTAATTAATTGTTTTTTATTAAGAATGTGCTGAACATCCCTTTATGATCACTGGGCCATATTCCGGTTGGCTTTATGAACTGATCTTCAGAATCATTCTCAATAATTTCTCCTTTCAATATATTCTGGGACGGGCCTACGATGACTGCATTGTCCAGACTCAGTGAGGGATCAGGATAATAATAAATGAAATCTATTCTATCCCTTTCGTCCATATCAGGCAGCCAGACCAGCTTATTCAGGTCTGCATCTTTATTTCCGGCTGGGAATGTAAATCCGGGATGTGTTACTGCATCAGGATATATTTCGCGGTAAGCATCTTTGAATCCAGCTTCATAAAGTAATACGGAGCAGTCCCAGTTTATAACCAAACCGTTATGATCTCTCATATCCTTGGTATTTTGTTGCCAATCCAGATGCGACGGTTCGTTGAAATCGCCGCCTAATACGACCAGGTTACCTTTTTTAATTTCTTTTCCGGCATCTTCCAATAAGGCTTTGACACCTTCATCGCGGAAAGAAATTCTATTGGCTGCCAGTACAGAGTCTGCATCATTTACCGGTGCCGGCAGTTTTTTCCAGGTTGTACCGCTGTAACCCCGGGGAAGATAACATTCATAATGTGTCCAGTCCCAATGTACGGAATATGCTATCAGTTTCTTTGAACCCAAACTGATTGTCGCTTTACAAACAGGATTAGGCCTTGATTCATCGGCAAGTGTGAAACATGAACTGACTTCATCCATTTTGACCTTTGACAAGACGCCCATCGTCTGTTTAAGATTTTCGCCATAATACTGTTTGCCTCTCTTTTTCAATTCACTGGTGAGATAATCCATGAAGTGTTTTTCTTTTTGGCTGAATATCTCACAGAGGAAAGCAATGTCCGGATCTGTCTGGTCAATGATATCTACAATACCCTTAACTCCGTTGGGAACGGTTTCCCCTTGTCCCCATAAATTTAATTGCAGTACTTTCAGAGTATCGTTTTTTTCTGTGGTACTGTAAACGGAGAAGGGCAACATGGAAATAATGATCACCAGGCTTATAATGCTTTTCATTTCAGTATCCACATTATTTTGTTATTATTATCAATCCCTTCATATTGTGATGCAACAGCGTTATCCACGTTTTCTTTGTTGTAATCGAATTCTTTTGTAGGATACATCCACCGGACTGGAATTTTATCTTTTTCTGCATTCCGGTTGGTAAGAGGATTGATCGGTAAAACCGGATAACCGGTTCTTCTGTATTCATAATATGCGTCGAAAGGATATTGCATATAATAAGTAAGATATTTCTGGACAATGATTTGTTTAATCTTGTGTTCCGTATCGCCTTTTAGTATGACAGGCTCACTGTTCAGGTAAGTATCGATATAGTCTTCCGTAATTATTTTGCCGTGGTGATACATTTCGTCATCGGGTGTGTTTTCTGCGATGAATGTCATTGAAGCCTTGATTCCGGCATTGTAATATTCCGTCGCATTTCCATTGATACAGCCTCTCAGTATAGCTTCTGCCAGAATGAAACATTGCTCTGCATAACCGACACGTGTATAAGGTTCACCGGCCGGAATATCGGTATATCTTAAATTGATTGCCGAATAAGCCCCTTTGGCATATTCTGATTTTATATCTGAGAAATCAGCTACCGGATCAAGACCGATATAAGCATCGGCATTGTCTGGTTGCAGCCCCTTTTCTGTCATTGTTTTAGCTGGCTGGGCAAAATAGAAAAGGCGGTAATCGTTATATGCCTTTAACGTATCTATGACGATGCTGGAGATTGTTGCATAAACATGATGTTTGGATGTTGCTTTATTGTATGGGTACAACTGTCCGGATTTATCGGAAAATACCAATTGGAGGTTATCTTTGTTGGATTCCATCAATGGTTCATTGTTGAAGATCCGGGCAAAACGTTCTTTACTGTTTAATCCGGGATCGTTCTCCTTTTTCGACAAATACATCAGGACTTTTAGCCGGAATGTATTGGTCACCTTTTCCCATTTCGAAACATCACCCTGAAATACCGGATCTCCATCGAATGAGTTGGCAAGAGAAAACAAACGGGATGCTGTTTCAAGATCGTCCAGAATTGTTTTCATTACCTCTTCCTGGGAGTCATACCGTGGCTTTGTATTGTTAGATTCTCCCTGGAGGGCATCGCTGAGAGGTATGTCACCGACTTGCATGGACAAGTAGAATAACTTATATGATTTAGCAAATAAAGCCAATGCTTCATATGCGTCTTTGTATTCTTCTTTTGCCAGTTCTTTCATCTTGTCAGCGTTGATGAGCATAGTGTATCCGGAAAAACTGGCTCGTCCCAGTACATTATAATTATAGTCATGCAAATACTCCAACCAAATCATTTGTTTGGCTAAACAAGCATCCTGAATAAAGTTCGCAGCATATCCGTCAGGACTGACTATATCCAGTATTACTGAAGTTGCTAACAGAGAAGATGTTGCTGTTTCTACGGTATTCGGATTCGTATTCAGGTGATCGAAATTGGAGCAACCGGATATCATCGCGCAAAGGATGAAGTATACTATTGATTTTATCTTTTTCATATTCAGTATCTTTTAGAAATTAACCTTTAAATTGCATCCTATCATTCGTAAAGAAGGAGAATTCAGATTCTCTTTCGATTTGTCAGGATCGGAATATTTGAAATCTTTCGTCCAGATGAACAGATTATTTCCTATCAATGAAACGGAAGCATGTTTCATTTTCAGTTTGTTGCATAAATTTGACGGAAGATTGTATGTAAGTGCCAATTCTCTTAACTTAATGAATGTTTGGTCATAGAGATATTGTTTTCTGGCTTGCCAGACATTTCCTGTTCCACTGTATAGATTCATGTAACTTTCATATGAGACAACTTTGTCGTTAGGAGCAAACACACGGTCGTCTCTGATGATATTTCCATTCGAATCACGGTCGACACTACCTGAAACGACTTTTACACCTTCACCGATGAAAGTTCTGTTCCCATTTACAACTTCTTCGTATCTGTATTGATTATCAGTGCCAATATGGGCCCCCGACATCCACAGCGCTTGATCGATTACAGAATGCGACATTCCTCCAATCCGGCCGTCGATGGTAAAGGAGAGAGTTACATTTTTATATTTCAAGGAATTACTGAATCCGAATATCCAGTCCGGATTCGTATGTCCTGCTTTGGATGTGTATTGGCTAGCGATAGGATAACCGTTTTCATGGATGATGTTTCCGTCCGGGTCGCGTTCCCAATCATAACAGTCGAGCCAGTCCCAGCGTTCTCCTTTCTTTACCCAGTCTTTCTGGGTTGAGTATGTCGGATCGATTTTTGAATAATAATATCTGTCTAGTGACCAGTTGACTGCTGCGTTCCAATCCCAGTTTTTGTCTTTGTAAATATTGGCATTGAGGGAAATTTCTACTCCTTTACGGGTATGTTCCTCGTCAATATTGATCAAAGTAGATTGGAATCCGCTGGCATCACTTATTTGTGCATCTGTCGTCAGGTTATAGAATAGTTTCTGATAATAAGCGATATCAAGATTCAATCTGTTTTTCAGGAAATGCAGTGCCGTACCGATTTCGAATGAACGTGTGCTGCTGGGGTTGATTAGAACTCCTCTGATTTTAGTAGGATAAGTTGCACCGTTCAGGCCGTCCCAACTATTGTTTTTAATGGTATATGCCCTGTTGGTTTCATATATTGACAAATCTTTTTTAGTTTGAGTCCATGATCCTCTCATCTTCCAGAAATCAATCCATGAAGGCATCGGTATAAATTCAGACAGCACGACACTGGCTGATACGGAAGGATAGAAATACGAACGGGTTTCAGAGGGTAAGGTGGATGACCAGTCATTTCGTGCAGTTATATCTAAAAAGAATGTGCTTTTCCATGCAGCAGAGGCTTTACCATATATACTGTTTACCTGTTTTTTCTCTAAAGCACTATTCATTTTAACAGGATCGACAGATCCATACAGTGAATAATAACCAGGTACGGTCAATCCGTTTTGTGTTTCATTTTGCAACCAGTCGTTCTGATAGAAATAGATTGTTCCTCCTACAAAACCGTCTAAGGAGATATTTCCGAATTTGTGATCGGCAGTAATCAGGAAATCATTATTGATACTGTATCCTCCGGAACGTTTTTCTACATAATATCCTTTTCTCTCCCAGCCCCCTGCTGCTCCGATAGAATTTCTCCACTTTTCCCGGTTACTATACATATCCAATCCGGAGCGAAGCGATACTTTCAGCCATGGTTTAATTGAATAGTTGGCCGATAAATAACCGTTAACTATATCGTAATCACTTGAGTGGATTATTTCATTTGCAATGAAATAGGGATTATCATACCAAAGTGTATTGGGCCAGTTTTGCTGCTCATTCTCTTTGTCTTTTATCCAGTAGTTTTTGTAATCTCTTATATCCAGATCGCTTCCGTTCCATACCAATAGGTTATATATGTAGCCACCTGCACCGTATCCAGTTCCAAAGTCGTTGGGATAAAACCTTTTGTTGTATGTCAATCCTCCTTCTACGGATAAATTTTTGAATTTCATATCTCCGCCAACAGTATAGGTGAGTTTGTTCAGTTTGGTATTCGGATATTGCCCCTTATTATAAATATGAGTCAATGAAGTCCGGAAACTACCGTATTTCCCTTTTTGAGTAACACTTACATTGTTGTTTGTTACAAAACTGAATTCAAGAAAGTTCTTGAAGTTATTTTTCCCTTTTGATACCAGAGGCATTTCCCTCCATTCATAAGTATAGGGATCGTATTGTTCTGCGGTTCTGCCAATATCTAATTTGTCTCCCCAGAGTAATTCGTTTGAATTGTATTTTCCATATGCCCCCGCACTGTATGAAGTTTGTACTTTGGGTAATTTTAAAAAACCGGCTTCAAACATGGTACTGCTGTTAACATCTATATTCAGCCCTTCTTCTTTTCCTTTTTTGGTTGTGACCATAATGGCTCCGGAACCACCTCGGGAACCGTAAAGAGCAGATGCAGTCGCTCCTTTTAAAACATCAACGGATTCTATATCGTCGGATGCGATATCTCTCAATGTGATATTATTGTAGGGAACGCCATCGATAACCAATAACGGTTCTTCACCTCGCAGTAGGATGGAGGGAGCTTCGTTGAATTCGGTACTGTTCTGTACATTCAAACCTGCGATTTTTCCTGTAAGCGCAGTTCCTACGTCAACTGATTTTACAGTAGTCATTTTATCTCCCCCAACTTTCTGTACCGCATATCCCAACGCTTTCTCCGAGCGTTTGATACCCAGGGCGGTGACGACGACTTCTTCCAGGTTTTTAGAATCTTCCAGTAAGGAGATTAACAATGTCTTTTGATTATTGACGGCGATATCCTTGTTTTGATAGCCGATATAAGAGAATACAAGATGGGCATTTGCCGGAACTTCGATCGAGAAATGACCGTCGATATCGGTCACTGTCCCGGTTGAGGTACTTCCTTTCAGAAGCACGTTGGCTCCGATAATGGGAGTGTTCGACTGGTCTACCACGGTCCCTGTGACTTTGATAACGGGAACCTGAGGAGTGCCGGCCGGCGGCTCGGAGTAGGAGATGGAACGTTTGTTTTTCGTTGAATGTATGGATATGTAGTTATCCAGTACTTTGTAGGTAAGTCCTTTGTTTGTCAGGACATTGTCCAAAACCTCTTTCACTGTTTTGTTTTTCGCATCGACCTGGACAGGCTGGGACAGGTTGATATCCTTATCGCCGTACAGGAACAAATAATCGGTCTGTCTTTCTATTTCGGTAATCAGTTCACCGAATGAAAGATTATTTCTGGTGATGGTGATTCGTGCTTCCTGCGAATGCGTATTGACCGCATGTAGCTGGAAAAATAGTACGAATACAAAAAACACGGATAATCTCATAATATGAATAATGTGTGTTAATTCATCATGTTTAAATACATAGCATAGTTGCAACAAGTTTTTTTCATAACTTTGCTGATAGTTTAAAGTTGATACTGTTATCTGTCTCGAAATGGATTTGATAGTATTGGCTCTGTAGGGTAAGTGATTCCAGCACTTACCCTTTTTGGCCCTATCATGATAGTTGTTTTTTTACTTCATGGGCATTCGTTTTTATCGGTTAGACATATGTTGATCAATAGATTTCAAATTCATTTTCAGATATTCTCTTAAAATTGAAATGGTAAACATTCTGTAAAGCACCTAGTATTTTCTCTATTTCTTCGCTTTGCCGGAATTTACCGGATATTTTCTGGGTAAGAGCAATTGTTCCGGTCACTTTGAATCTGACATTATACCAGAGTGACAGACAGTCCAGTATTTCTACAAAAGGCTTTGCTCTGAAACTGAAAATACCGCTTTCCAGGTAATCTTTATTGTCAAAATCGGAACTCGATTTGACCATGACATCGTTGATGACCGATACTTTCTCGTTGGGTTTCAGCCGGATCATTTCATTCCTGTTGTCTTTGTTGTATACAAGTACGGAACCTTCGACCAGGTTGGTTTCAAAGCGTGGTATCTCAGTATAGGCAAACACGTTGAATTCTGTGCCCAATACTTCTACATTAAACTGCTGCGTCTTGACGATGAATGGCCGTTTAGGGTCTTTTGTCACCGAGAAGTATCCTTCCCCGTCTAACTCGACTGTGCGGTTATTCCCCTGAAATTCATTAGGTATTCTGATTTTGCTTCGCGGGCTTAACCAGACGGATGTGCCGTCGGCCAATGTCATGTTTACACGCTGTCCTTTGGGAACGTTTATTTCGGTGAACAGCATCTTCTGCTGATGCCGGGTGTATTGCTGGGAGGCAAACCAGGAGCCGGTTATCAGGATCAATGCTATGGCAGCATATTTCAAGAGATTGATCCGGAATTGTCTGGCGGAGCGTTTGCCCAGCCGCCTGTCGAATTCGCGGATGCCTCTGATGGTCTTTGCTTCATCTTCTTTCCGGTCGATCAGTTCGGAGATTGCGAGTGCATTCTTGGTGCGGGCAAATTCCTTTTTGGCCTCCGGATCTGTTTCCAGCAGTTGGAAAAACGCAGTCTTTTCAGTAGCGGGCATCTCTCCGGAGAAATATTTATCTAATCTGTCATTCATGGCAAAATTGTTTGTCTCTATATTAAAGACAAAAGTATCGGAAGTTACCACCAAAAGAAAATGAAAAAAAGTTGTTTTTTTGATGCGGGCGGAATATTACCGTCTTCTTATACGATGAAAAGCAGGAGAGGTAGGTAGTCTTTTAACTCGACTTTTAATTTGCGTAAGGCAATAGACATCTGATTCTCAACCGTATTGACGGATATATCCAATCGCTCGGCAATCTCTTTATATTTTAATCCCTCCATGCGGCTGAGGATAAATATTTCCCTGCAACGTTCCGGTAATTTACCGATCACTTCGTCGATCAGATTCTCAACCTCGGAAATCGTGAGGAATGATTCGTCGAATTGTTGGAGTGAATATAAATTCATTTGCATTTCCTTCTCTTCAGCCGTTTCCAGGGTTCTTTTCTTTTCGTTTATATACAGGCTGTGTTTAAGGAAATTCAGACATCTGTTTTTGACCAGGGTAAACAGGAAGGCATCCATGTTATCAATCGTTCTAAAAACTTCCGGATGCTCCCATAGATAGAGGAAAATATCTTGTACGATATTCTCCGCATCTTCTTCAGCAATGACATAAGCCTGTGAGAAGCGTGTCATTTTGATAAAGTATGTAGAGTAGATCTGTGAGAAACATTTTTGTGTTTCCAGTGAGCTCGTCTGTTGTATATCGTGATTTTTCAAGCCTTTTCTCCTTTATCTCTGTGGCAAAGATAATTAATCTTTCTTTTTTCAAATAAATATTCCCTCTTACTTTGCGAAATCTCTGAATTGTTCCGAAAGCAGGAGGGAATAAAATATGCGGATAGGCTATGATTACCTGTCTTTTACTTTACAACAAAAGTCTCTTTTAATTTGATATCGTTGGAAGAGGCTCCGATGCGGACTTCAAATTCGCCCGGTTCGACTGTCCATTCCATATGTCTGTCGAGAATTTGCAGGTCTTCCGGCAAGAGGACGAAGGATACGGTCTTTGTCTCGCCCGGTTGCAGGGAGATACGTTCAAAGCCGCGTAGCACGGATTCGTAAGCGATTACGCTGCTTACTTTGTCGCGGATATATAACTGTACGACTTCGTCACCGGCACGTTTGCCTGTGTTGGTGACATCTACGGTAACGGTTACAGGACTTTGCGAATAGGGTGTTTCCTGTTTTACGGAAAGGTTTGAATAAGCAAAGGTGGTATAGCTCAATCCGTAGCCGAACGGGTAAAGAGCACCGTTTACACGGGTTCTTCCTGAACCGTTAGGACCTTCGAAGTATTGGCCGTCCTGTGAACCCGGTTTGAACGGGAAGTTGAACTCGATCTGTCCGATTGAACGGGGGAAGGTAACAGACAGACGTCCGCCTGGGTTATAATCGCCGAATAAGGTTTGTGCGATCGCTTCTCCGCCTAACTGTCCGGGGAACCAGGCTTCCAGGATAGAAGGAATGTTACGGTCAGCCCAGTTGATAGTCAGCGGCTGTCCGTTGATCAGGACGAGCACGACCGGTTTGCCGGTGGCGTGTAATACTTCTAGCAGTTGTTGCTGACGGCCCGGAAGGTCGAGGCCAGTGCGGGATTTGCTTTCGCCAGTGCAGGATTCGTCTTCTCCCAGTACGGCAATGATAACGTCACAATCGGCGGCAGCGGTGGCGGCTTCGGCAATCCCTTTCTTTTCCTCCTCGGTTAGCGGAGTCGGGACGATTTCGCTGTCGGGCCAGTTGGCATCTTTCACTTCGCAGCCTTTGGCGTAAACAACTTCTGTCTGGTTGCCCAGATAGTCTTTGATGCCGTCGTAAACCGTGATGTTATCCAGTCCCTGAGGTCCGTAACGGCTGATCATATAGTTCGTTTCCTTGGCTAACGGACCGGCTATAAGAACCTTTTTCGTCTGGTTCTTATCCAATGGGAGCAGGTTGTTTTCGTTTTTCAGCAATACGAGGGATTGTTTCTGCATATCCAGTACGAAGTCGCGATGTTTGTCGGCTCCGACAATCTTATCGGCGGCTTTCGGGTCTTTTACATACGGTGAATCGAACAGTCCCAGTTCGAATTTAACGCGCAATACGTCGGCAACCATGCGGTCGACCGATTTCATGGAGAGTTTACCTTCTTTCACTAGTTTACGTACCGGCAGGATATAGTCTTTCGGATGCGTGAAGTTGGTGCGGACGTTCAGGCCGGCTTCCACTACCTGGCGTACGGCTTCTTCATAAGAATCGGCTACATGGTGTTTGGTCTGAACGAACTCGACCGCTTCACTGTCACTTACTATGTATCCTTTGAAACCATACTCCTGGCGCAACAGCTGTGTCAGGAAATAATAGCTGGCTGTTACAGGCACACCGTCCCAGTCGTTATAACTGCTCATTACACCTTTCGGATGCGCTTTCTGGACGACTCTTTTGAAAGGATAGAGATGGATCTCATGCAGTTCGCGGGGAGCCACATGCGGGTCGGTACGGACGGCGGCATCGCGGCCACCCTTCGGAATGCTGTAAACGGCAAAATGTTTCAACGTGGAAGCTACACCGTTCTGCTGGATACCTTTTACCATCTGTGTGCCCAGTTCGCCTACCAGATAAGGGTCTTCCCCGTAGGTCTCCAACACACGTCCCCAGCGCGGATCGCGGGCTACGTCGAGGATGGGAGCGTACACATTATTGTATCCTAGCGCTTTTGCTTCCTTACCGGCTATATTTCCCGCCTGATGAACCAGGTCGCGGTTCCAGGTACTGCCGATACTGATAGGAGCGGGCAGGGGAGTTGCCTTGGTATGGTTCAAGCCGTGGATGCCTTCGTTGGAGAAGTCCACAGGGATACCCAGGCGTGTTTCTTCGATGAACCAGCGCTGCGTTTTGTTGATCGTTTCGGCATGGTTGCTGAACGGGTAGATCAGGTCGGGTGTGCGGCGGCGGGCGCTTCCCACGCCGTTCAGTTGTTCGTCGATATTGGCGATACCGTCTTTCCAGATCTCATTCTTCCATCCTTCGGTGGGCAGGGAATCTTTCAGGACACGCCCGAAGCCGTAGAGGGTGGCCATCTGGCAACTTTTTTCTTCCAGTGTCATCTGGTTCAGAAGGTCTTGTACACGCGCTTCGATAGGAGCTTCGGGATCTTCATAAACGTCTTTTACACCGTTCTTGTTGAGGTCTATCCACCCTTTTTTGTAAATCGAGTCTTTCGCTTGTATAGTCACACTACCCAGACAGGCGGCAGCTAGTAATAGATACTTCACATTCATGTTTTCCTTTGGATATTATTCTGTTTATTCTTTGATATATTTATAAAAAACCGTATGGTTATAATATTGATACAAATGTAACAATTATTAACCATACGGTCAAACCATCAATTTGTTGAAATAGATATTACTTTATATCCCACCATAGGTGAGCATTGATTTTGTTGTATTCAGATTGTGCATTGTAATTTTCCGTGTTCATAGAAGCTTCTATACTTGGATATAAAACACGTACTGGTGCATTTTCTTTGTTCAATAGTGTACCGCTTTGACGGTCATCGTCTAAGATGGGCAGGTCTGTACGACGATATTCAGCCCAGTTTTCATAGATCTGTACAAAGTTCAAATGCATCCATTTCTGAGTAGCAATTTGTTCCAAGCCTTTGGAAGGATTATATTTGAGCGAAGAAGAAACGATCCAATTACTTAATGTTGCATCGGAAACATCTGTATTGGCAATGGTTTCGTTTTTATCTTCTGCATCACTATTTTTGTAATAACTATAATAATTCTGAACGGAAAGCATGATACCTTTATTGTAGAACTCTTCGGCGTTGCCATTGAACAAGCCTCTTTGAGCGGCTTCTGCCAAGCATAAATAAGTCTCAGCGGCTGTCATACCGATACCAGACGGGAATTGGTAGTTTTCACGGAATGTAACAGTATTCAAACATCCGTAGATTTGGCGCAAAGGAATTTTTGTAGGATCACTTGCCGGTTTGCCGTTATATTCATTGATCAAGTCAATAGCCTCGTCTGCAGAAGCAGGGTAACCAATGATTTCCGTCTGGCCTTCATATACATCACCATTGTCATCTGTTCCCGGTTGATACAAAACATATAAACGCGGGTCGTTAACCTCTTTGAACATATTGACCATTTTTTCCGGGGCATACATATAAAAACCTTGTCCGGTAGAATGACTTTCTCTCATGGCGCGCCACAAAGCATCGGGAGCAACATCTTGACCGGAAACAGTAATGTCAGCATTATCACTATTGCTGGTAATCAGCTGGTCGAAAGAAAGTTCGGACAACACACTTCTTGCCTTTTCCGGATCCACATTGGATATGCGCATGGCATAACGCAAGCGCAAAGAATTGGCAAACTTATACCAACCATTGCAATTTCCATTGTAAACGATATCTTGCCGGTTGAATGTCTCATTCGTTGTTGCTGTTTTAAAATAAGAAGCAGCTTCTTTCAAATCGTCAAGAATTGTATAGTAAATATCTTTTTGCGTATCGTATTTCGGGCGGTAGATGACGTCTCCACCATAGATTACATTACGAGCAGTGAATGCTTCCGTATAAGGCATATTCCCAAAAAAGTCAGTAGCTATGGCTGTATTAAAAGCTTTCAATATTTTGCCTGCTTCTAAATAAATCCGATAACTGTTTTGTTCATCTGCCGGTAGGGTCGCATAGATTTTATCAATTTCCGTCAGTGTACTCATACGTGTCACGTAATAATTTTCCCACCGTCCTAAATCGTCTTGTATATTTTGATATAGGTTGTTGCGGTTTTCACCTTCTTGACGTGCAGTCGTTTGCAAATACGATCCTATACGACGGAAATTAAGATTGTATGTATCCGCATAATCAATTTCCAACGTGCGTTGTGCTCCCCTGGCAAACAGGTATTCAATGTGAGCAGATGTAAACGCATCTGGGTTATCATGCTTTTCATCCAATTTGTCGGAACAGGATGAGAAAGCTATCATGGAACCTAACAATAGGCTATATATTGTCTGTTTCATAAATTTATTTTATTAGTATTATTTAAACTTTAAGAGATTAAAAGCTAGTTTTAATCGAAAAACCGAAACTACGAGCTGACGGATAAGTTGTATATTCCACATATGGGTTTGTACCTCCTGTTCCTAATGTAGCTTCCGGGTTCACATTTGGAACGCTCTTGTAGATGAAAAACAAGTTGTTACCAATGAGTGATAAATTTAAGTTTTGCAAACCAATTTTAGAAATCCATTGATTAGGAAGTTGGTAAGAAAGTTTTAATTCACGCAATTTGATATATGTATTATCATACAAGTTATCTTCAGAACCGTTACGGTTATAGCGTGAATTGTAATAATCGGCAGCTGCTACGATGATGTCATTTTTGCTACCATCTTCTTTTACACCTGGAGCAATAATACCATCGTGATGGACACGGCCGTTCAACGCATTTGCCGGAGCTGAAGCATTGTGGCTGTCCAATGCGATTTTTTGCTGGGTGTCTTTGTCGATGTAGTAGGCCAAACCACCATATTCTTCATCACGGCCGAACAATGATTCTTTTCCGGCACCGCTTGATTTCAGGAAGTTGTTTGTGAGAGAAAGCAACTTACCACCGAATGATCCGTCAATATGTGCGCTCAGGGAGAAATTCTTGTAGCGGAATGTGTTGGTGAAACCGGCGATGAACTTCGGTGCCGCGCTTCCGGCATAAGTAAATTCTCCTTCTTGCTGATAATTACCATTTTTGTCTACAACCATATTACCGTTATCATCACGTATCCATTTACGGATATATACACTCGGGGTTGCATATCCTGGGACAGCTTTAAAGTTTGCAGCACTCCAAGGATTACTGAGGAGACGGTCTTCCAGTCCATCCGCCAATGAAATTAACTCATTATGAGTGTATGAGAAGTTCAACACACTTTCCCATGAGAAATCTTTTGTTTCCACTGGTACACCTGTGACTTGGAGTTCGACCCCATAGTTCCCGATCTCACCGGCATTCATACGCATAGCTGTTGCACCTGTTGAAGGTGTAATAGGAACAGAGATGATTTGGTTTTTGGTTTTATTGGTATAATAAGCGAAATCAAAACCTAAGCGGCTGTTGAACATGCGGCTTTCCAAACCAAATTCCCAAGAGTATGTCTTTTCCGGAACAATATTTGTCGGAGGTACAGTTGCATCAAACTGGTTGGTAATAGCAGTATTGTTGAATGAACCATACGTATATGCTGTATTTGTAAAATAGAGAGAAGGAGTTGTATTACCTACAACGGCGTATGAACCTCTTACCTTTCCATAATTCCACCAATCTGGCAGATCCAAAGCCTCAGTAAACACAAAACTCAAACCAGCGGAAGGGTAGAAGAAACTACGGTTGCCAGCTGTCAATCGAGATGACCAGTCATTACGGGCAGTTAAATCTAAATACAAAAAGCGTTTATATGCCAATTGCGCAGAAGCAAATACGGCTCCTAAAAACTCACCCCTGTTATATCCACTGTCTCTGCCAGCTGCTTTCGGGTCTCTCTTATTGTTATTGGTTGAAAACATACCGTTGTATTTCAAACCATGTGAACTCCAGGTCAGCCCTGTTTCTGATATGTCTTCGCCGGATATACCCAAGTTGGCTGTCACATCGTAGTCTTCAGCGAATGTTTTGTTGAACATCAACAAACCTTCGATATAATTCTTTTGGTAGTGATTGTCTACTTTGCGGTAACTACCTTGTAAATTGTTCATATCCGCTGGATCGGAATACTGTTTAAACATTTCCTTGTCTTCTTTTTTGTCCGAATAACGGTCTGTACCTCCACGCAAGCGGAAGTTTAAGAAGTCGAAAATTTTCAAATTAGCAGATAAAGAAGCAATTAAACGTTCACGTTTTGTCGTGTATTCGTTTTCGTTTTGTTGCCACAATAGATAGTTGATGATATTGTCACGGTTTCCGGAACTGATACCGCTGATTTCATCTGTTAGGTAATAGCCTTCGGAATTTTTGTAATTATCTTTCCATAATTGAGCTATTTCGTTACGAGGCATCGGATAATTTGATACACGGTCGATACGTGTAGGAGGATTCTTTGTATCTGAAATATTGAAAGAGACAGATGCATCGAAAGTTAAACGTTCATGAACTTTAAAATTGCCGGAAAGACTGAAGTTGTGTTTGTTCTGTTTGAAGTTTTCCAAATAACCGGCATAATTCATGTTTGTATAAGATAAACGTATGTTATTCTTATCGGTTCCGTTGGTGATAGATATGCTGTTGTTATTGGTGTAACCATCTTTGAAAATATCACGGTAGTTATCCGGTTGCGGAGAGAATGGGCGTTTTACGCCATCCCACCAAATCACTTCCGTGCCGTCCATACGGGGACCGAAACTACGGTATGTGCTACCTGTATAAATAGGTTCTCCATTCTCGTTGGTTGTGAAATAAGGTGTACTACCACCTCCGAACACATTCTGGAATTCTGGCATGTAAGCACGTTGGTCGTATGTATACGAAGTGCTAACTTGGATACCCAATCCTTTTTTTGCGCCATCGCCACGTTTGGTTGTAATAACGATTACACCATTGGTCGCGCGTGAACCGTACAAAGCAGCAGCGTTAGCACCTTTTAAGATAGACATCGATTCGATGTCATCTGGGTTAATGTCATTAAGTGCAGAACCTTCTTGCGTTTGACTACGTTCGCGACCTGCCCAGTTAGAGTCTGTGTCGTTAATAGGAATACCATCGACAACGATTAGCGGACGGCTATTTCCTTCTACGGAGTTGATACCACGGATTTGGATTTTGGTGCCACCTGTAGGACCAGCAGCTGTTTGTTGAATCTGTACGCCGGCTGCCTTACCATATAAAGAATTTGCGATGTTTTGAACCGGTACTAACTGGATATCTTCTGATTTAAGTTCGCTCATAGCATAACTTAAAGCGCGTTTTTCTTTTTTGATACCCATGGCGGTTACCACTACTTCATCCAGTTTCTGGGTATCTTCTACTAATTTTATGTTCAGAGAAGTTTGCCCTGTGTATTTGATTTCTTGTGTGACATAACCGATAAAAGAGATAGATAATATGCTACCTTCATTTACATTCAATGTAAATTTACCATCCATGTCTGTGATTGTGCCTTCACTGCTTCCTTTTATAGATACGGCAGCACCGGCTACGGGGCCAAGTTCGTCAACAACGGTACCTGTTACCTGTTTTTTCTGTTGACTGATGTTTACTGAAATTTCCGGCTTATTGTCGGCTGCAAATGCTTGCATTGCAGGAGAAAATGCTCCGGAAAGTAAAATAAGTCCAATTGGTATTAAAACTTTTTTCATGAATAAAATTTTTTACTTAGATTCAAGAATATTTATTAATGTCGCAAAATTAGAAGGCATTGGAAAGAAAGGGTATCATTATTTGTTGATAGAATGGTAAATATGGTTTGTGGCGGATATTGTTATTTTTTTGATGGATATTACTATTGGGCTTTTAGTTAATATACGTGATTTTGGTCGCTTTCTTTTAAAAAAGAATTTATTTTGCATTAAATATCTATGTTTATGAGAGGCAGATACTTATGTATATTGTTGTGTTTGTATGCATTATTACCGTTGTCGGCGAAAGAATTTTATTTTAAACACGTCGATTTAAACGACGTATTTACACAGCCATCGGCAATTTCCATTTATCAAGATGCAAAAGGGTATATCTGGTTTGGAAATGATAATTTTAATGTGTACGACGGACGAATTGTCCGCTCTTTCCGCCTTTCTGATTATTTGGAAGAGGTCGAAGATAACAATATTCATGGAATTTGTGGAGACGGAGATTCTTGTATTTATATGTTAGCTAACAGGAATCTGGTTCTTTTTAATCAACGGACGGAAGAATTCCGATTTACTACCGTATTGGCACATGTCTTGGAATACCATCAAGGGACGTTGTTTTATGCAGATAAGAATGAATTGTACCATTATACACCCAATGGCGTATCGGATAAGGTCTGTACTTTACCTGATTCAACGCTGGTTATTCGGGATCTGCATTTTAAAGATGGCGGTTGGCTATTGGCTACGACAAAGGGATTGTATCGTTATTCAAACGGTACTTGTTGGAATTTGTTGGAGAATGAATCTATCACTTCTTTGTTTGTGGATAATAGGGGGAGGTTGTGGGTCGGTACATTATCCAATGGTGCTAAGGTATTTTGTGAAGGAGAGTGGGTTTCTTTCCGGGAGAATGATTCCGCTTACCCGATTGTCAATAACCAGGTCCGTACTATCAATCAGGATATCAAAGGGAACATCTGGATCGGTACCTATGCCGGTATTACAGTCGTAAGTCCGTCTCTTCAGGATTGTTATCATCTGTCGCATAAAGAACAGGTTTCCTGGTCGTTGAAGCATTCATCGGTGTATGCGATTTTCAGAGATCAACAGGGAGGTATGTGGGTTGGAACTTATTATGGCGGGTTGAGTTACTTCAATCCGAATACCGACAATTATACATTTTATGACATTTCTCCCAATAGTCCGGAGAGTTTGGATGGTTTCCTGTTCGGTCAGATGGCAGAGGATATGAATGGCAATTTGTATATAGCTACTGAACATGGACGGCTGAACTGCCTGGACCGTACGACGCAGAAAGTAAAACGTTACGACCCGGTTCTTTCACGTATCCCTTCTCCAACAACCAAGTCTGTCTGGTATGACGTTGAACATGACCGGTTATATATCGGCACTTTCCTGCATGGCTTATATTGTTATTCTTCCGGGCGTTTGAAACAGTTGGGGACGGATGTATTACAAGATGACGGGCAACAGATTATTATGAATTTGATACCTTGGCAGGGAAATCTGATTGTTATTACGCAGACTGGGTTATATCAGCTGGATTTGACTACCCAGCAGCTGTCTCCTTTATTTTCAGATCCCGATCTTCTTGACCGCTCTGCAGGAATCATCCGTTCCGCTTGGTTGGATGACGAAAACAGACTGTGGCTTACTCCTGCCAATAAAGATGTTCTTTGTATTCGGATGGATACCCGGACTGTGGAAGAGATACCGTCGGTGAAGAATATGATTGGAAAGAAGCCGGTTTTGCATATTACCGGTGACAACAGGGGAAATCTCTATTTTGCCGTGACGGGAACGGGGGTCTTACGCTATGATTTGATGAACGATTTTTGGACATGTTATAATCAGGAACAAGGCCATTTGTTGACTAACGAACCTTTTCGTGCCTTGGTCACTCCTATGGGGCGCTTGCTGGTCACTTCCATACGAGGAATCACCTTGCTGGATATGAAAACGGGAAAAAGCATGCATACTTTGCTTGGTACTTCTTTTCCGCTACATCGGCTGAATTCCAATTGTGGAATATATTTGTCTCCCAAAGACAGCATGATTTTTATCGGAGGGGTGGAAGGCATGATTGCAACGAAAGAGTCCGGGCTGGTTCCTGTTGATGTGCCTTATTCCATATCGTTCAACAGCTTGTCCGTGAATAATATACCTATCCATCCGTCGGCATCATCGAGTATCCTGAAGGAAGCTGTCCCATATGTTTCCAGCCTAACTCTGCCTCATGACCGGAATAACATCACGTTGGGATTTACTTCGACAAACTACCGGTATGCCGATAAAAACCTGTTCGAATATAAGCTGGAAGGGTTGGATAAACAGTGGACACGTACCCGCCATCAGCAAATAGTGTATACCTCCATACCTCCGGGAAATTATAAGTTACTACTGAGGGAAGCGGGAGACGGCAAACTGATTGCCATGCCTATCCGTGTCCGTCCTCCTTTTTATGCTTCGGTTTACGCTTTTAGCCTGTATGCTTTGTTGTTTTTTCTGTTCCTGGTCTGGCTGATCCGTTTTAACCGAAGCCGTGCCGTGCTGAAAGCTTCACTGGAAATGGAACATAGGGAGAAATTGCGTATAGAGAAACTGAATCAGATGAAGTTGAAATTCTATATCAACATATCGCATGAACTACGCACTCCGCTTACGCTGATGGTCAGCCAAGTTGACCTGATTTTGCAGAACTATGACCTGGGTGGTACGTTTCGGGGCAAGCTGTTGAAGGTTCGGCAATATACGGTACAGATGCAGCAACTTATTACGGAAGTTCTTGATTTCCGCCGGCTGGAACAGGGGAAAATGCCTCTTCATGCAAGCCCGCAGAACCTGGTCGTTTTCATGCGTCAGCTATTCGATTCATTCAAGGACTATGCCGTGATGAACCGGATCCAGTACAGGTTGGAAACGATGGATGAAGAGATACCTGTCTGGTTCGATCCGGTACAGATACGCAAAGTATTTAACAACCTGCTTTCGAATGCGTTTAAGTTTACCCCGAAAGAGGGGACTGTCATGGTGAGCATACTTCGTAAAAAGGGAGTTGCGGAGATACGTATCTCCGATACTGGCTCTGGCATTCCCCAGAGCCAGCTGGCCCATATATTCGAACGGTTTTATCAAGCAGATAATGCGACCGGCGTATCCCTATC
This sequence comes from Parabacteroides sp. AM58-2XD, assembly GCF_003463685.1. Classification (NCBI taxonomy): domain Bacteria; kingdom Pseudomonadati; phylum Bacteroidota; class Bacteroidia; order Bacteroidales; family Tannerellaceae; genus Parabacteroides; species Parabacteroides sp. AM58-2XD. The sequence continues at coordinate 6,204 of NZ_QSDP01000096.1, read as the reverse complement.
GGGAAGTGGTATCGGGTTGTCACTGACCCAAGAGATAATCATGCAGCATAAAGGCAGATCGAGGTGAAGAGCGAGTTGGGAGTTGGTACGACTTTTACGGTTACATTGCGGTTGGGAGACGAGCATCTGACGCCCGAGCAGAAATCGACGGAAGTACAACCAGCCGGTATCCTGCCCGTACAAGAGCTAAAACGAGATGAAATTGTAGGGATACCCGATTTCCCTGATCTCATATCTATAAATAAGCTGCCGGATACGAAAGAAACGGAGATGCCGCTTTCCGTACTGCTTGTGGAAGACAATGAAGATTTGTTGCAAGTATTGGAAGAGGCTTTCTCCATCCAATATAAAGTATATAAGGCGTGTGATGGGGAAGAGGGTATCCGTATGGCAGAGGAGGTGCAGCCGGACCTTATCATCAGCGACGTGATGATGCCGGGTATCAGCGGGACAGTGATGTGCCAGCGCTTGAAGCGGAAACTCGAAACGTCGCATATCCCGATCATCTTACTGACTGCCCGTGTCGATCTGGAGAGTGCTTTGGATGGGCTTAAATGCGGTGCAAACGATTATATAATGAAACCGTTCAATATCAATTTGCTCTTGTTGAAATGCCATAATATCATTGCCGACTTGAAAAGTTATCAAACACGTTTCTGTACAGAGGCAGCATCACAACCTGTTGAATTGGCGACCAATCGTTTGGATCAGCAACTTTTGGACGATTCTGTACGGATTATAGAAGAGAATATGGAGAACCAGGATTTCAGTATTGATATGTGGTGCCGTGAAATAGCCATCGGCCGTACTCGTTTGGGGATGAAGATTAAAGCGATAACAGGCCTGACCTTGAATGACTTTATCATCCAGATTAAACTCCGCAAATGTGCCTATTTGTTGGAAACGACCGATTTGACCATTGCAGAGATCAGTTGGAAGACCGGCTTTTCCAGTTCCAGTTATATGGGGAAAAACTTTAAGGATTATTTCGGTGTCACTCCGTTACAGTACAAGAAAGCGAAGAATGCTTCTTCCTGAAATCAGCAAGAAGAATCCTTTTCTTCCCCCTCCATGATTTTTAAACTTCATCCTTTACAGCTGTAATGTATTGTATTATATATTTTTGTGGTGAAGTCTGCCTTTTCTGATTATTTTTATGCTCAGAAGAAGAAACCTTTCGAATGAGTAGGCATCCGTTCCGGAACGGATAGTTATCCACCGGGCAATCGATGCCTATTCGTTTGGGAGACCGTACGCTTTCGAATAATTCACATAGTAGTCCTACCATTAGTCACACTATTGTGCTAGCTATACTGACACAGTAGTGTGACTAATGGTAGGATTACTATGCTATAAGGTACTGCCCGATAGTGTATAGGGGATCGGACGCAACCTTATAGGGTATGAATCGCCGTCCTTCATCGCAATCATTTGTATTACAATGTAATATAATCGGTGAAGGGTGAAAGTAAATATATAAAACCCCATTGTAGGAGAGCGTTTTTCATAAAAAAAGACATTTTTGTTTGGTTTTATAAGGAATATATCATAGATTATATGCGTAAAAAGATACCTTATGAGAGAAGTAATGTTTTATTTAGTCCTGTCGCTTTCGTGTCTGGCACTAAGTGCTCAAAAGGTGCCCTGTGACAGCTCGCTTTGTGCACAACAAACGGCAGAGATTGTTGCCGAGAAGTTACAAACGCAGTTGGCCTTGTTTCCGCAAGAAAAACTTTACCTGCATTTGGACAAACATGTGTATGCACCGGGCGAGCTGGTCCGGTTCAGAGCCTATCTGGTGGATGCCGCTTCGCATCGGTCGGTGACGAAGAGTGGTTATGTATATGTGGAATTGGCTGACCGGGAAGAACGGGTGGTGAGCCAGGCGAAGGTGCGTGCCGATTCGTTACATCTGTTCCATGGTTATTTGTTGCTGCCCGAAGCGGTGGAGGCGGGTAGTTATCGGGTGCAAGGGTACACGGATTATATGAGGAATACGGGGAATAAAGAGTACCTGTTCCGGCAGACGATTCAGGTGTTGGCAGAAGCATGCCCGATTGCAGAGCAAGAAACGGTACTTTTGGAGCAAGAAAACTATGTTTTGCAGGTGAAAGAAGTATCGGATAAGATCGCTATTGAGGTGACACAATCGGATCGTGTAGCCTATCCTGCCGATTCTTTGTATCTGTTGTTGCATACGCGGGGTGAACTGCTTTCTTGGACAAGCTGGAAACCGGGGCAGGAACCGCTTTGTTTGGATAAGGATCGTTTGCCTGTCGGTGTTTCCCAATTGCTTTTGTTGGATGGAAGGAATCGCTTGCTTAGTGAACGGTTGCTTGTCATGAGACAACCTGAGAAGGAACAGATAAAGGTCGAAGCCGAACGGAAAGGGGAACGGATGACGTTGCATTTCTTTTTAGTGGATAGTACGCTGATTGCTTCAGATAATTACGTTTCCATAGCGGTAGTGGCGGGCAAGGAGAAAGTTGCAGGTTCTTCAGGCATCTATTCAAATATGTTGTTCACTTCTGATTTGTTGGAAGGGGAGGTGCCTGAGGATGGCCTGTCGGTGATGCGTCAATCTTGGAAGAGGTATGACATGGAAGCTGTATTGAATAACCGCTATGTCGTTCCTTCTATTCCTTATGAGTCGGCTTTGTCGGAAACTGACGATCGGCAGGTAACAACCAGGTTGGATGAAGATGGAAAGCAAAAGGTTTCTTCCGAAAAAGGATTTTCCCGTTATCAACACTATTGTTCCTTTTCTCTTTCTAAGAAGGATATAGAGAGAAGGAAAGCAACGACTACAGATGAGTTGTTGATTCGTTTGCCGGGAATGAGCAAATATCGGAACTATTATCGGGCTTTGTCGGGTGGGGCAACGCCTACGGGCAACGGTTGTATGGTGGTGTTCAATGATGAGGTGATGCAACCTTATTTTGATATCAATCAGATAGAGCCTTCTGCTATTACCTTCATGGGGGTTATTGCCGGCCCTAAGATGGCCATGTTTGGAAGCGAAGGCTCACCGATTGTGGATAGGAATAATTTGACAATGGCACCGCAACATGCGTTAGTGATTTCTACCCGTTCTGTGGATGCGTCATCTGAAAAACGTGTAGAGCCGTCGGAGGTTAAAGGAAGGGACAAAGATACGATCTTCTATTGGAATCCGGCGGTAAAGTTGGAAAAGGAGTTTTCCATATCGTTCGACATGCCCTCATCTCACTCAAACTATCGAGTTGTGTTGGAAGGGATACTGGAAGACGGACGGATTGTTTGTATGGATGCAAAACCGCAGGAAGTAGAAAAAACATCCAGTTCGTTAAGTACCACCTATAAAATAGTTTATGATGCTTCCCAGAAGGAGAAGAGGAAACAGGGGCTTTTTTCCCATTCTGATAAATCTGTGCTTTTGCTTATAGATAAGCTGGATTATCTTTTCTGTGATGTATTTCAGCAAAGAGAGAAGATGCCTGGGTCACGTGTAGAGCTGATGATAACTGGGGGTGGGACATGCTTCGGGGTCAACCTATCTGTTTCGAATAAGTATATGGCATACATTTCGGAGGAAAAGTTCAGGGATTTTGCCCGAAGAGTGGTTTCGGAGATTTCTATTGCCGATTACTTTTTGATGGAACCACGTTTGAAAGATAAGTATTGTGAATACACGTTACCCATCGGATTCCATCCTTATTGGGAGACAGGAAAAGGAGAGGTGACGATAGGTGATTTTTTGGGAAGGCAGATCCTTTATCGATTCGATTATGCCGAGCGTATCGAAATGATGAAAAGTAAAAATGTTTCTTATTTAAGCATTCCGCTTTATAATCAGTTTCAGGAACAAATAGAAACCATTTATTCGAATGTCTTGGGAGATTATTTCGGGGTAATAGATAGGTTGTTGAGTGTATGGATTTATATATCAGATGCAGGCGATATATTGCGTGTCTCTTTAGGAATGGATAAGGCATTGTCGGATCGTATAACCAAAGAGCAGTTTAAACAATTTGCCGACCGGATAAAAGAAACTGTTACTATGTCGGATTATTTTAAAGTGGAACCGGTTTCAGAGGGTGGTTGTTCTGTGGAACTGATAAGGGTAGGAGATAAGCGGTAATGTGTGGAAAAAGGAAAGCGGTGCCATCGTATGACTGGCACCGCTTTCCTTTTTTACACGTTGAATCGGAAGTGCATGATATCGCCATCTTGCACGACATATTCCTTGCCTTCCACACTCATCTTGCCGGCTTCCTTCACGGCGGTTTCCGAGCCGTAGTGGATATAGTCGTCGTATTTGATTACTTCGGCACGGATGAAACCTTTCTCGAAGTCGGTATGGATCACACCGGCACATTGCGGGGCTTTCCAGCCTTTCAGGAACGTCCAGGCACGGCATTCGTCGGGACCGGCGGTCAGGAAGGTTTGTAGGTTCAGCAAGCGGTAGGCCGATTTGATGAGGCGGTTCACGCCCGACTCTTCCAGTCCGATCTCCTGGAGGAACATCTGGCGTTCTTCATACGTTTCGAACTCGGCGATTTCGCTTTCGATCTTGGCAGCTACGACCAGGATTTGCGCATCTTCGTCTTTGACGGCTTCGCGCACGGCTTCGACATATTTATTGCCGCTGACGGCACTCGCTTCGTCGACGTTGCAGATGTACATGACCGGTTTGCTGGTCAGCAGGAAGAGGTCGTGGGCGATCTTTTGCTCGTCTTTGGTCTCGAAGGTGACCGTACGCGCGCTTTTGCCCTGTTCCAAGGCTTCTTTGTATTTGACTAATACTTCGTAGGCTTGCTTGGCTTGTTTGTCGCCGCCTGTCTGGGCCTGTTTCTGTACTTTGGCGATGCGGCTTTCGATGGTTTCGAGGTCCTTGATCTGAAGTTCGGCATCGATGATCTCTTTATCGCGCACAGGGTCTACCTTGCCATCCACATGCACGATGTTGTCGTCGTCGAAGCAGCGCAAGACATGGAGGATTGCGTCGGTTTCACGGATATTGGCCAAGAATTTGTTGCCCAGTCCTTCGCCCTTGCTGGCACCTTTCACCAGGCCGGCGATGTCGACGATTTCGACGGTTGTCGGGATCACTCGTTGCGGATGTTCAATTTCCGCCAGTTTGTTCAGACGCTCGTCGGGAACGGTGATTACACCAACGTTCGGTTCGATCGTACAGAACGGGAAGTTTGCTGATTGTGCTTTTGCATTTGATAAGCAGTTAAAAAGGGTAGACTTCCCAACGTTCGGAAGACCTACGATGCCACATTGTAATGCCATAAATTAGTATGTTGTTTTTATTATCTATTCGTATTGTTTCATCTCAGAAGCTGCCGTCCGGCAGACTTTTTCAGCGGGCAAAGATAACCATTCTTTCTTGTATATGTGCAATTTTCATTTATTGAAGAGGTTATTCATAGTTTCCCATAGATTTCCAACTTGAGTTCGTCTATCAGATACAAATCGCTTCGGCAATGTAAATCGGCTTCTCCATCCTGCAATAATTGAAATGTAAGGGAATGGAAAAATAAATCCATGGCTTTTGCGTAAGGTATTTTCATTTGCTCTGCGAACCCTTTGATGATTCGTGCATATTTCAGTAGCTTTAATGTTCCGACTGCATCCATAACTTTTTATATCAAATCGATTGCTTCTTTAAATACCAGATATTGCTCCAACGTTCTGCCTGCTCGCGGATAGGGGTTATATAGAAGCCTTTACCAAAGTCTAACTTTTCCCGGGAGAAAGTGAGTTCCGGCCTCTTCACCCTGCAATATGAACCGTGATAAACAATCATAGAATCTGATTTTCTTTCATTAAGTTGATAATATCTTCTACTATATATTCCCGGCTTTGTGTGTGTAGTACATCATAAAACTCGACGATATAGTCTTGCAGAACCCGGTTTTGCATCATGAGGTCATATATTTCTGTTGCCGGTTTTTGCAGTTCTTCAGCAACGCACATCACACAAAAAACAGCAAATTCCATTTGTCGGGGTGTCATATTATTATATTCTGCATCGCTCATAGATTTTTGTTGTTAATTGGAGTTGACAAAGATAACCACTTTCTTGTATATTCTTCAAGAACAGGGATTATCCAGGGCAACCGCACCAAAATTTCTATTAAAATATGTTTTGTGGCATAAATCATTAAAATATTTCAAAAAAAGTTGTGTAATTGGGGAATAAAGGTAATCTTGCAG
>NZ_QSDP01000095.1:0-25588 GCF_003463685.1 Parabacteroides sp. AM58-2XD | reverse complement strand
CTACGTCAAGGCTGATGAAACCTTTGTCGGCAAGGACAAGAACCAACTGCGTGAATACATTATTTATCTCTCCTTTTACACGATTACGGAAACGGTTGATGGTAATAAAATCCGGATGTTCATTACCGGAAAGCCAGATATAATGAATGTCACGTAGGAGAAGCTTCTCTATTTTGCGGCACGAATAGATATTGTTCATGTAGGCGTAGATAATCACCTTAAGCATCATTTTAGGATGATAAGGACAACGACCGGTTGCTTTATAAAGCTTCTTGAAATTGTCAAGATTGAGATTATCAATAACTGTATTGACCACACGGACCGGATCGTTCGCTGCTACGTTTTCATCAATTCTTCTAGGAAAAAGAACTGTTTGGTTGGGAGCATAATCCCGAAAATGTGTTTTTGTGGGCATTGGTCTTTTATTTTTTTACTAAGTTACAGAAAAATAGCGATATAGGCAAGATCTTAGTTGAGAAAACAGAGGCTTCACTTTATGTTTTATGGCATACCAGAAAATAACCGGATTTACCAAGAAAGCGCATCCCTGTCACGGGACACGCTTTCTGCCATAATTAAAGTTCCGGTCATTTAGCTCCCTTAAAGGCCTGTTTACAAAAAAAGCCCGGCTATATAAACAGCCAAGCTATACGCCTTTGTATAGTCAAGGTTTATTAGGTCAATCAGTCACTCTCCATGTTTGATAGCTCTTAAAACGAACAACTCTACAAAGGAAACATTTTATTCTGTTTATAACGTTTTTTTGACTCTTTGTTTTACATGCTTTGCAACACAATTAAGGGGATATGTACATTTTGACACACCCCCATTCTTGTTCCTATTATATCAATAAATATATACTGACCGATCAATACTTACCTGCTTATCAACTCGATCCGTGCACTCTTGACACCCGGGGAGGATGCTTCAAAGTAAATCGTTCCCGGTGTTTCTTCCGTTTGTACGATGGCTGTCAGCTGTCCGCTGAACAGTTTCATCTGCGGGGCCTGGAAGGATTCGAGGCTGGCGGGGTTACCGTTGGCTGCCGCCTTGTAGGTTCCGTTGCCACGTACGTTAAACTTGATCTGGTTGGTGGCATCCGGGCAAAGATTTCCGTTCTTGTCAACCACTCTTACGTTGATGAAAGAGAGGTCTTTGCCATCGGCTGTCAGGTTAGTACGGTCGGCAGACAGTTCGATATGGTGAGGCTTGCCGGCTGTGTGTACTTCCTCTTCGGCTACGGCGTTGCCATCCTTATCGTAGGCTACCACTTTCAATGTTCCCGGCTCGTATTTAGTATCCATCCACATCAGACGGTAACGTTTCTGACGTTCGAAACTCTTCTGAGCGGCTTCGGTATAGCTGCTGTCGATACCGATACTCAGGTCTTTCGTACGTTTGCCCTGGCTCTTTCCGTTGATGAACAGTTCGGCAGAAGGATAATTGGTATACACGAATACCGGAGTGACTTCGCCTTCGCGTCCCGGCCATGTCCAGTGAGGCAGGATATGCAATGTCTTTTCCGCTTTGTTCCAATGGCTGCGGTACAGATAGTAACGATCCTTTGGAATACCGGCCAGGTCGATGATACCGAACAGGGAACTGTGGCTCGGCCAGTTGGTATAATACGGCGTCGGTTCGCCCAGATAGTCGAAACCGGTCCATACGAACTCACCGATACAGTAAGGCAGGTCTTCATGCTGGATAAAGTCGTCTTCCGGCAGATTCGACCAGCCACAATGTTCTACATCGTAAGAAGAGCTCTGATGATCGTCGTAGACAGCCATCGCCTTACGTTCAACCGGAAATTTATAAACACCGCGTGAACTTACCGTGGAAGCAGTCTCGCTTCCCAGGATGATTTCCTGAGGCAGTTTCTTATAATTAATCTGATATTTGAACGGACGGTAGTTGAAACCGGCTACTTCCATGACAGCGGCAAAGTTATTGTTCACGACAGCATCCGGGGCATCCATTCCCTGAGTAACGGGACGTGTCGGGTCTTCGCGGTGACAGATGTCCTGAAGGAAGCGGGCAATCTTGGCGTCGCCTTCGATCCACTGGTTCGGCACTTCGTTACCGATACACCACATAACGATACTCGGATTGTTACGGAAGTTATGAAGCAGGTTCACCATATCTTTTTCCGCCCATTCGTCGAAGAAGAGGTTGTAGCCGTTCTTACATTTGGCTACGTTCCATTCGTCGAAACTTTCTGCCATCAGCATCATACCCATTTCGTCGCAGGCCTTCACCAAATCGGGAGCCGGCATATTATGGGAAGTACGGATCGCATTACAACCCATATCTTTCAGGATACGGATCTGGCGGCGGATAGCCGCATCATTGACGGCTGCACCCAACGGGCCCAGGTCATGATGGTTACATACGCCTTTAAAGACTGTCTTTTCACCGTTCAGGAAGAATCCTTTTCCTGGAATGATTTCGATGGAACGGATACCGAAAGATGTCGTATATTCATCTTTCAACTCTGTTCCGTTCTTGTACAGGCGGCTTTCAGCCACATACAGAGCGGGCATATCCGGCGACCAGAGGGTCGGGGTGTGAACAATGAATTCCTGATCGACCGTACCATTATTATATATGATATCGTTCAGCGGAAGCATTGTTTCAACCAGCATTTGTCCGTTCGGGTTACGCAGGCTGGTTTTCACGGCATATTGTTTCGGATCGGCACCTTCCGGAAGGTTTACCTTTGTGTTGACATTCACTTTGGCAAACTCTTTCTTAACGATAGGTGTTGTAACAAAAGTCCCCCATATCGGAATATGAGCATCTTCCGTAACGATCACATGTACATTTCGGTACAGGCCGGCACCCGGATACCAGCGGGAGGACTCCGGCAGGTTTTCCAGACGGACAGCCAGCGTGTTCTTCTGTCCCGGTTTCAAGTACTTCGTAATGTCAAAATGGAATGAGTTATAGCCATAAGGCCAGTAACCTACCTCTTCGCCATTGATATAGACTTTGGCGTGGCTCATCGCCCCGTCAAACAGGATTGAAGCTTTTTTCCCTTCAGCGAACTGGGGTACTTCAAACTCGGTGCGGTACCAACCCACACCCACGAAAGGCAGACCGCCCGTACGGCCGGCATGTTCCAACGCCTCCTTCTGGCCGTCTTGCAAAATAGCCACTTCCTGCTTATCGTTCTGGGAACTGAACGGACCGTATATCGCCCAATCGTGCGGAACCGTCACCGATTGCCATTTACTGTCGTCGAAAGCGGGTTTGATAAAGTCGGGGTTATCCTCACGGGTGAACTTCCAGTTTTTCTCCAGCAGGAATTCACTACGTACTTGTTGTGCCGAAAGGTTAGTCAGCCAACCGAATAACACGACTAAAATAACAAAATTGAATCTTTTCATGCGCATTTTAAATGTGTTTGTAGTTCTTAGCGCAACAAAAATAACTAAATTTGCGACTTTATCAAACTAAATCTACAATAACAAGTTACAGAATATGTTGATTCAATTAGCCTTCGTTTTAGTTGCAATAATTATCGGAGCCCGTTTAGGTGGTATTGGTTTAGGTGTATTGGGTGGCCTGGGGCTGGCAGTACTGACTTTTGTCTTCGGCCTCGAACCAACGTCACCCCCAATCGACGTGATGTTAATGATCGTAGCGGTCATTGCAGCAGCCAGCTGTATGCAGGCCGCCGGAGGATTAGACCTGATGGTGAAATGGGCGGAAAAGCTGCTTCGTAAAAATCCTTCCAAGATTACGATATTGAGTCCACTGGTTACCTATCTCTTTACCTTTATTGCTGGAACCGGACATGTGGCTTACTCTGTTTTACCGGTTATTGCCGAGGTGGCGACCGAAACGAAGATACGCCCGGAACGCCCGCTGGGTATTGCCGTAATCGCCTCACAGCAAGCTATTACAGCCAGTCCGATCTCTGCGGCGACCGTTGCCCTGTTAAGTATGCTGACCGGACAGGGGTTCAATGTCAGCCTGTTCGATATTCTGATGATCTCAGTGCCTGTACGTTGGCGGGTGTCCTGGCGGGAGCATTCTATTCCCTGCGTGTCGGCAAAGAACTTGAAGATGATCCTGAATTCAAAAGACGTATTGCTGAAGGAGAATTCACTACCCAGAAATATGAACTGAAAGATGTCAAAAACCAGAAAGCAGCCGGCTGGTCGGTCATTATCTTTATCCTGGCGACAATCGGGATTATCCTGTTCGGTTCTATCGAAAGCATTCGTCCAGTATTCAACGGGCAGTCATTGTCGATGGCTTATATTATCGAAATACTGATGTTATCGGCGGCGGCCATCATTTTACTGGCTACCCGGACAGACGGGATCAAGGCGGTACAGGGATCGGTTTTCTCTGCCGGCATGCAGGCGGTTGTCGCTATCTTCGGTATTGCCTGGATGGGTGACACATTTATCGGTGGTAATATGGCGGAACTGAAAGGTTCTATCGAGCAGATCGTTACAGCTATGCCCTGGCTGTTCGGGATTGCTCTGTTCCTGATGTCTATCTTATTATTCAGCCAGGCAGCTACCGTTCGTGCTTTGCTTCCTTTAGGGTTAGCGCTGGGGATCTCTCCGTATATGCTGATCGCACTCTTCCCTGCCGTAAACGGATACTTTTTTATTCCGAATTATCCGACAGTGGTGGCTGCAATCAATTTTGACCGTACGGGAACTACGCATATTGGTAAATATATCTTAAATCATTCTTTTATGGTTCCCGGACTGATAGCAACCGGTGTTTCTGTATTGCTTGGTTTACTTCTTATCCAACTGTTTTAAAGGTGGCAGGCAGGCTTCCCGTCTGAAAAAAAGAGATTCTAACTACCTCATTCTTATCGTTTTTTTAAAGAAAAGGCTTATCTTTATCTCGAATTTATAGAAAACAGGTGTATATGAAATGGTAGACCTGTTATTATTTTAGTAAGGATTTTATATTATTGATTAAGCTGTAATACACGAAAAAAGAGTCAAAGACTCAGAGGTATATGATGGTAGTGGAAAACTTTATCTTGCCGGATCTTTTAGAAAGTATACGCATTTCAACATCTTCTTCTCAGGAAAACACCCGGAATTTCCTGACAGATTATTCTATTGTGTATGCAGTATCCGGTACGTTATGTTTGAAAAACAGCGATTCCGAACAAATCATTGAAGAAGGGGAATTAGCCCTTATCCCACCGGGAGCATACGCTTTTTCCGAATCTGTCCATGATCAGAATCATTCCGGATTTACCTTCTTCTTCAACCAATGGACAGCACAGTGCATTCTCAAACTCCCGAAAGTGATCAGTGCCTTGAGCCTGCACCAACCGCCTGTTACCAGGCAAAAAGTATATATCATCCCCCGACAAAAGGTCTTCCGGAACTTTTTCAACGCCGTCCAGCTATACCATAACCTGGAAAAAAAGCTGAAAGAGGAAATGCTCCCGGTCAAGTTTACCGAGCTTATCTATCTGTTGCTGAATAGTCCCCATAGAGACGTTGTTTTATCTTTCCTCTCCGAGGCTGCCGGTAATATGCCGGAGAAACGGTAAAGATATACCCCTGGGAAAAATTGACAAGAATATAAGTTATATTGCCATTCCGTTAGTCACCGATCTAATGTAATTTTGCATTGTCAATTAAAACAATGAATATATGAAACCGATAGAACTAACAAAGACTGAATTCATTCAAAAAATAGGTAACGTCGAAGCTGGCCCGAAAGACTGGAAATATGTAGGTGACAAACCTTGTATCGTAGATTTCCAGGCTCCCTGGTGCGGTTACTGTAAACGTCTTGATCCGATACTGGAAGAGTTCGCTCAAACATATGAAGGACGATTGGATATTTATAAAGTGAATGTAGACAAAGAAGAAGATCTCGAAACGCTCTTTAATATCCGCACCATCCCTACCCTTCTTATCTGTAAAACGGACGGGACCAAAGAACTCATGCTGGGAACTATGCCCAAACACGAGTTGAAGAAGATCATCGAAGAGAAAATTCTGTAAAAAGCCCCTTATCACAGTTTATTTACGAACTGTGATATGGAAACATCCCTGCTTGCGTTCGTGCTTTATATAACAACGGTCTGCTCTTTTCAGGTCGCGAAGCACTGACGCAAGTACCATTTTAAGGCGGTCGTTGTCGATATTCAGGGTATCTTTCTCATTGATCTTGGTATAACGCACCCAGGAAACGTCAAAGGTTGTACCGTAGCGATGGGCTGAGTTCATGGAAGCATTGTAATTGCGTTTGCCCAGTTTCTTCACATCATCTACGTACGGGTGACGCTGGTTACTTTTATTTTATAGAGAGATGCATTCAGATTATAAAGGGAGTCCTGAAAATTACGGCCGATATCTTCCAGTAAGGTTGCCGCTTCCGGAATCAGATAAGGGATAGAGTGTTTCAGTTCTTCCACTTCGTAATAATCGCCGGTTTTGATCTCCTGCATCTTTTTGGAAGCATGTTCGGCATCTTCACGGTTACTGATGGGTTCTATTCCGATCTTTTGGGCGACAGCCAGCTGGACGTCATTCAAATCGTTAAAATCACGATTATAACTTCCGTTATACCAGATGGTTTTCAACTCGCCACGTTTTTCTTTACAGGAAAGGAACACACTGGTCGACACCAGTACAAAAAACAATATAATTGCATTAATAGCTATTTTCATCCTTTTCAATTTTACGGAGGACAAAAATAAGAAAATTACTATACTTTGTTGTATGAAGATCAAAAAGAATTACCTATTTTTGTGGTCAACACTATTAATTAAGTAAGAATATGAGTACTTTAGAACTAAAACTTTCACTGATCGAACAAGTGACGCAAATCGATGATGAGCAGTTGCTGAACAAGATCAAAAAGCTGATCAGCCAGCATATGGAAAAGAAAACAGAAAGGTATCCGGCACAAATGACGGTTGAGGAACTGAAAGAGGTGCTGAAAAAATCTATCGAAGAATCCAAACAAGGCTTGGGAATGACTACAGAAGAATTACGCAAAAGACATCCATTATGCAAATAAAACTAAAGTGGTTACCACAAGCCATCACCTTACTTGACGACATTTACGAATATTACAGCGAGAAAAGTGAAAGATCTGCAATCCGCATATATAATAAACTACTTGATTCTGCTGAACCTTTGAAAACATTTCCCTATGCCGGAATTTCCGAACCTTTACTGGATGAATTTCCTCAGAATTTCCGCTCCCTGGTAGTCGAAAAGCATTATAAATTAATTTACACCATCAGTCCGACCCTGATCGAGATACACGCCATATGGGATTGCAGGCAGGATAACTGGCGGCTAAAAGAAATGTTCCATCGGTAATATCAAAAAAAGACAGGAATATATTCATGAGATAAAGAATATTGCTAATTTTGCGTACCTAAATCAAAGGGAATAAAAACATAAAAAAATAAGACAAGGAAAAGAACGGATGATAGAACGTATTTATATTCTTGAAAGTGTAGACCCGGTTATTTTTTACGGAGTGAATAATGCGAACATGCAGCTGATTAAAACACTGTTTCCTAAGCTTCGCATCGTTGCCCGCGGAAATGTGATGAAAGTAATCGGAGACGAAGACGAATCCGAACTGTTCCTTAAGAAGATCCGTGAAGTAGAAAAATACTGCGAGGAATTTAACTCCCTGAGCGAAGATGTCATCCTCGACATTATCAAAGGAAAAACTCCGACAGTCGTCAAACAGGAAAACCTGATTATCCACGGAATGAACGGGAAGGCAATCGTTGCCCGTACCGAAAATCAGCAAATACTCGTAAAAGCTTTTGAAGAAAACGACCTGGTCTTTGCCACAGGTCCTGCCGGAACAGGTAAGACATTCGTTGCAATAGCTCTTGCAGTGAAAGCGTTAAAGAATAAGGAAATAAGGAAGATTATCCTGAGCCGTCCCGCAGTCGAGGCCGGCGAAAAGCTGGGATTCCTTCCGGGAGAAATGAAAGATAAGCTCGATCCGTATCTGCAACCTCTGTACGATGCATTACAGGATATGATCCCGGGGGCAAAACTCAAAGAATACATGGAAAATAACGTGATTCAGATCGCTCCGCTGGCTTTTATGCGTGGACGTACGCTGAACGATGCCGTTATTATCCTCGATGAAGCACAAAATACAACGACGCACCAGATCAAAATGTTCCTCACCCGTTTGGGGATGAACGCAAAAATGATCATTACCGGTGACGTGACACAGATCGACCTTCCCCCTACCGCAACCTCCGGCCTAGTGCAGGCCATGCAGATATTGAAAGGTGTCAAAGGAATAGGCAAGGTGGAATTCGACAAGAAAGACATCGTTCGTCATAAGCTAGTACAGCGAATCGTTGAAGCATACGATAAATTCGATGAGAAAAAGAAAGCGGAAACCGCTGCAAAGAAACTAGAAAAGAACAACAAACTATCAGATAAATAATCAAAAATAAATTGGTCATGAAGAAGGCGTTAGTTAGAACAGATTACAATTTCCCGGGACAAAAAAGTGTCTATCATGGTAAAGTACGCGACGTGTACAATATCAATGACGAAGTATTGGTGATGGTCGCAACCGACCGTATTTCAGCTTTCGACGTAGTATTGCCGGAAGGTATTCCTTACAAAGGCCAGATGTTGAACCAGATTGCTGCCAAATTCCTTGACGCGACCACCGACATTTGCCCGAACTGGAAATTAGCTTCACCCGACCCAATGGTTACCGTTGGTGTACAGTGCGAAGGTTTCCCTGTTGAAATGATCGTACGCGGTTACCTTTGCGGTAGTGCATGGCGTGCTTACAAAAGCGGTGTACGTGAAATCTGTGGCGTGAAACTGCCGGAAGGAATGCGCGAAAACCAGCGTTTCCCCGAACCGATCATCACTCCGACAACTAAAGCTGCTATCGGAGCTCACGACGAAGACATCTCCAAAGAAGAAATCCTGAAACAGGGACTTGTTTCTGAAGCAGACTACGCCGTTCTTGAAAAATATACGATGGAGTTGTTCAAACGTGGTACGGAAATTGCTGCACAACGCGGCCTGATTCTGGTAGATACAAAATATGAATTCGGTCACCGCGACGGAAAGATCTACCTGATCGATGAAATCCATACACCCGACTCTTCACGTTACTTCTACTCGGAAGGTTATGAAGACCGTTTCGCCAAAGGTGAACCGCAGAAACAGCTGTCTAAAGAATTCGTTCGCGAATGGTTGATGGACAACGGTTTCCAGGGCAAAGCCGGACAGCAGGTTCCGGAAATGACTCCGGCTATCGTTGAAGGTATCAGCGAACGTTATATCGAACTGTTCGAACATATCACCGGCGAGAAATTCGAAAAAGGCGACACAGACAATCTGTTGGCACGCATCGAAAAGAATGTAACCGATTATCTGAACAATAAATAAGTATATATGAAGTACGGTTCGGAACAGATTTTACCTTACAACCGGGAGGAACAGAAGGGCACGCAAGTCAAACGCATGTTCGACTCCATTGCGGGCACTTACGATCTACTGAACCATACGCTCTCGTTCGGTATCGATAAAATATGGCGCAGGAAAGGCATTGCTTTCCTGCGTCCTTTTTCTCCGCAATCCATACTGGATATTGCAACCGGAACGGGCGACCTGGCCATTTCCATGCACCGGAAACTAAAAGCCAACCGGATCATCGGGGCTGATATTTCAGAAGGCATGATGCAGGTCGGACGCGAAAAGGTAGCGAAAGCCGGTTTGTCGGAGTATATATCGTTCGAACAACAGGACTGTACGGCACTCACTTATCCGGACAATTCATTCGATGCCGTTACCGCCGCATTCGGAGTACGTAACTTTGAAAATATCGAACAAGGTATTGCCGAGATGTTCCGGGTACTCAAACCCGGTGGCCATCTCATGATTCTGGAACTTTCCACACCGGAACATTTCCCGATGAAACAGCTCTACCCTATTTATTCAAAAACGATCATTCCATTTATTGGCCGGTTATTTTCAAAAGAGAAAGCCGCTTACAGCTATCTTCCGGAATCTATCAAAGTCGTTCCTCAAGGTAAGGTCATGGAAGAATTGCTTGCCCGCCAGGGATTTGCCCAGGCGAAAGCACGTACCTTCACCTTTGGAATTTGTTCATTATACACAGGTTGTAAGGATGGTTCGCGAACCATCCCTACGAAATAAACAAATACTAGAAAAGGTTATGCAGAAATATGGTTTATTGGGATACCCACTCGGACATTCGTTTTCCAAAACTTATTTCAACCAGAAGTTTGAAGCGGAAAAAATAGATGCCCAATATGTGAATTTCGAGATTCCGAATATCAAGGAAATTAAAAATGTACTGAAAGAGAATCCCGAATTGAATGGTCTGAATGTAACGATTCCTTACAAAGAACAGGTCATTCCTTATCTGGACGAACTGGATGAAGACGCCCGCCTGATCGGAGCCGTGAACGTTATCAAATTCACAAAAGGCCTTTTCGGTAAAAAACTGAAAGGATACAACTCCGATATCATCGGCTTCAAACAGTCTATCGATCCTTTATTAAATGAAACACATCGGAAAGCATTGATCCTGGGGACAGGCGGCGCCTCAAAAGCCGTGTTCCAGGGACTAAAGCAACTGGGTGTCGGAGCAACCCTGGTTTCACGCAAACCGAAAGAATTTTGTATTACCTATGACGAAATCACCCCGAAAACAATGGAGCAATACACCGTCATAGTCAATACGACCCCATTGGGAATGTTCCCCAATGTCAACAGTTGCCCGGATATTCCATACGATTTGCTCACTCCAAATCATCTGTTATACGATCTGTTGTATAATCCGGATGAAACGCTCTTCATGAAAAAAGGAAAAGAAAAAGGGGCTGTCGTTAAGAACGGACTCGAAATGTTGCTGCTTCAGGCTTTTGCGGCCTGGGAGATCTGGCAGAAATAAAAACTGAGGAAAAAGATATTCCTTTCGGATGAAATTTGAATTTCTTTCGAAAGGAATTTTATTTTCTTCCGGATGTAACGTTCTTGTCTTCTACTGCTTTTCCGTCATATACTTCCAGAAACGGACCGGTAAATGTTGCCGGTGCAGTTTCGGGTTCAGACGTTCCTTAATCGCAATCGTCTTAAAATACTCTTTCCACATTTGCTGAAAAAGCATTTCATCCTTATCCATCAGGCTCTCACTCAGAAAACCGGAAAGTAGATGTGCTTCCTTCTGTTCAAAACGGACTTCGATTGTTTCCTTCAGATCATAATAATATCCGTATTCACGGCGCATGTCGTAAATTAGCCATTTCTGGTCACCGAAACGGTCGTTCAGATAAGGAAGGACGAGCGGCAATACATTATATATAGGTTCGACAGCCGAGAAATAGGTGCCATCCACCGCCTTCTGAAAACGGAGGAACTGCATGATACGGAGACGCTCATTACTCACCTTCTTCCATATTTTAGAAATCTGCAATACATCGGAGTCGCCAAAATTCATTCCTATAGACTTGGATTGGTCGATCGCCTTACGGATATAGCGGAATAAAAGCATGTCAATCTCAGGCAGCTCCGACAGCCAGGAGACCGTCAGTCCGGAAAGGGACAGTTTGGATATTTTCTTTTCAAGGCCTTTCCAGACACGGTCGGCTTTTTGCTTATCGGAACAGATTGTCACCGTCTCCTCACAGAACAAAGGCAACGGTTCCCCTTCGGCCAGCAACACATCAGGAAACGACTTCCGGACGTAAGCGTCGAAGACAGCAGTCAGTAATCCCTCGAAAGTTTTGTCATATATAAAAGCAATCATGTTTACAGTACGTCTTGAAATTGAATTGTCAGTTGCCGGTCGTCAAACCGTTTACCCTTCTTTTGAATCAGTATATGGCGCACATTTTCCGGCGTCAGCTCGTTAACCGTCCGCATCGCCAGTTCGTAACAAGTAATAAAATACTGAGCCTTCTTCATGACGACACCGATCTTCTTCAATTGCTCCGAGCCGAGGCGGGAGTAACGACGGGAAACGATGATCATCTTCGCTGATTTCACCCCGATGCCGGGAACGCGCAGAAGCAACTCGTAATCCGCTTTATTGATATCAACCGGGAACATATGCGGATTTCGCAACGCCCACGATAATTTCGGATCGACCTCCAGATCGAGTTCCGGATAGGCATCGTTCACGATCTCATCCACTTTAAATTCATAAAAGCGCAACAACCAATCGGCCTGATACAAACGGTTCTCCCGCACCAGAGGCGGCTGTTTCAATGCCGGCAGCCGGTTATCATAATCGTTCACAGGAATGAAACCGGAATAATAAACACGTTTCATCGTCGGACGCTGATACAGGGCCGATGACAGGCGGAGAATATCCTTGTCTGTATCGGCAGTCGCCCCGACAATCATCTGCGTACTTTGTCCGGCGGGAGCAAACCTCGGAGCGTGACGGAAACGCTTCCGTTCCTCCGCACTCTGCAATACCCCCTGCTGGATATAACGCATCGGGGCAAAGACACTTTTAAAGTCTTTTTCCGGTGCAAGCACCTGCAAACTTTTTTCGTTGGGATCTCGATATTCACACTCAGACGGTCGGCATACAAACCGGCTTCGTTCACCAGCTCCTGGCTGGCACCCGGAATGCTTTTCATATGGATATACCCGTTGAAACGATGAACCAGTCGCAAATCTTTTATCACGCGCACCAACCGTTCCATCGTATAATCCGGACTGCGTACCACGCCCGAACTGAGGAAAAGCCCTTCTATATAATTACGCCGGTAAAACTCGATCGTCAGATAGACCAGCTCCGTAACCGAAAGCGTAGCCCGCGGCAAATCATTGCTCCGGCGGTTAATGCAGTAGGCACAATCATACATGCAATTGTTGGTCAGCATAATCTTCAACAAAGAAATACACCGTCCGTCCTCCGCAAAACTATGGCAAATACCCCAGCCAGCCGCACTGCCAATCATTCCTTTCTTTCCGGAACGGGACGTGCCGCTTGACGCGCAGGATACATCATATTTAGCTGATTCTGCTAATACTTTCAGTTTTTCGAGTACATTTTCATTCATATTTCACGGGGATATACAACACAAAAATAAGGAATTAAAAACTATCTTTGCGATAAAATAGAGTGAAATGTTCTTAGATAATATTCCCGTACATAACCTGGATGAAAGTGATTTCTTCGTCGCCGAACGCATCGAAAACTGCACACCATTGAATTTCCGGGGATCACACTGTCACAACTTTTACGAACTTTTATTTTTCATGGAAACCGGGCCGGAAGAAAGTCACAGCATCGACTTCACCGAGCATCCGCTACAATCCAACCAGATTTTCCTGATCCGCCCGGGACAGGTACACACCATGAAACTGAAAGAACAAAAAGGTTTTCTGTTTGCCATCAACCGTGATTATTTCGAACGGCTCTGCCTGCATATCGAGAGTTATGCAGATTATTCATTCCCGGACATTCTCACCCTTCCCGGCAGCGAAGCTCCTGCCGTCCGCCGGATAGCCAACCTGATCTATGCCGAACACGAAGGATTACACCGCAAAAGCCTGCTAAATTCTTATATGCATGCCTTTATCACCCACTTATTACTGCTGCATACCGACACCCCAGGCAACCAGGACATCCGCGTCAACAGAGTGCTTTCCCTGATCGACACCCATTTTATCAGTGAACGCACAACCGATTTTTATGCCCGCGAAGTAAACCTCAGCAACAAACGGATGAACGAACTGACAAAAAAAGCCGTCGGCCACACAGTTAAACAACTGATCGACCAACGGCTGCTATTGGAAGCCAAACGCATGATAAGCCATGGCGTTTCGAGTTTCAAAGAAATAGCGTTCGATCTCGGATTCAGCGAAGCGTCTTATTTCACCCGCTTTTTCAAGGAACAAAGCGGATACACGCCCGAGCAATTCCGGTCGCTGCTGAAGAAAGACCTGTCATGAACGGACCTTGATCACCGCCAGGCGACGACGCGTATCGACAAACAGCAGCACAAAAGAAGCCAACCCGCAAACAAATAATCCGCACATCATCGGTACAACCGAATCATTTTGTAAGAAACTGACTACTGCCGAAAGGACACCGGTAAAGAACAATTGCAAAAATCCCATCAATGCCGAAGCAGATCCGCTGTCTTCCTTAAAATAAGCCAAACCGAGCGATGTCGTAGCCGGTAACAATAATCCGATCGGGATCAGATTCAGAAATACCAGTACCAACAAAGGAATAACAGAGGTCGAAGCAAAAGCGGTAATAATCAGTAATGTCCCGATCAACAGCTGCACAGCCAACGTATATCGTACAAGTTTCTTCAACGTCATATATTTCAGCATAAAATTAATAATATAAGTCCCGAACATCAATCCCAACGAATTGATCGCAAAAATGATTGCAAACGTATCACCCGACATGCCCCCCTTCTCCATAATCAAAAAAGGTGCATTAGACACATAGACCATCAAACCTCCATAAGCCATACAGCCAATAATAGTGTAAACCATGAACGGCCATACTTTCATCACCCTGACATATCCTTTTACCATCTCTTTCACCGAAGGCTTCTTCGCTTTCATCTCTCCGGATAATACCACCGGTTTACTTTTCGGAAGAAACAACCAGGTCAGCAGAATAGTAAAGGCTCCTAACAGGGCCATTGTATTAAACACCCCGTGCCAATGCCACTGTTTCAATAACAAATTCCCGATAGTCGGCGCAATAACCGGCGCAATTCCGGAGATGATCACCAACAGGGAGAATACCTTCGTCCGCTGTTCATTTACAAACAAATCATTCACAGCAGCACGTCCTACCACCACCCCGGCACAACCGCCAAAGGCTTGCAGAAAGCGGATTACCCACAACTGTTCGATCGAAGTCACATAGATGGAAGCAAACGAACTGATCGTATACAAAGCCGTAGCTGCCAGGATCGGATTCTTGCGTCCGTAATAATCGGAAAGCGTCCCCCAGAACAGTTGTCCGATAGCAAAACCTGCCAGGAAGATGGATAAGGATATTTGTACTTCACTCAAAGAAACTTGCAGGCTTTCAGCAATATCTGTAAAAGCAGGGAGATAAAGATCTATGCTCAAAGGTTCCAAAGCCGCTAATAAAGAAAGGACCAGAACCACGATTCCCATTTTTCTATTCATCACATTATTCCTATTAAAATTACCGCAGCAAAAGTACTTCCTTCTTTCCGCCCACCTTTTACATTAATTGCACATTTACTGGTATAAACAGGAACTTCAGGATATTTCTTTTTGAATGTGGTAATTAGGAAGGAAACATGTACATTTGTACGTTTTTTAATTTACATCTTCAAGAATGAACGACTTACTTATTTTCAATCATATAGAAATGATACTGGCAGGCACGACTGCCGGTCTATTCGTCATCCAGCTCTTATATTATCTTGTCACCTATGCCCGCCCGTTGAGACAGGCTAAAAGAAGACAAATGCAACAGGGACAGGCAAAGCCTGCCGTTTCCGTGATTGTCTATGCCAAGAACGAATCGGAGAACCTAAAGAAACACCTCCCGGCTTTGTTGAACCAGGACTATCCGGAATACGAAATAGTTGTTGTCAACGACGGTTCCACCGATGAGAGTGACGAAGTTTTAAAAACATTCAAGAACGAATACGACCATCTTTATCACACCTATATCCCGGAAGACGTAAAATATCTGAGCCGTAAAAAACTGGCACTCACTGTCGGTATCAAAGCCGCCAAACACGACATCCTCCTTTTTACGGAAGCCAATTGCGAACCTATGGGTAAAAACTGGATATCAGCCATGGCACGCAACTATGCTTCCAGGACAAACATCATTTTAGGCTTTTGTGCATATGGGCATCATAAAGGATTTTTCCATAAGCTGGTCGCTTATGATAACCTGATAACCGGATTGCAATATATCTCGTCCGCCCTCACCGGAAATCCCTATACCGGCAACGGCCGTAACCTCTCATACCGGAAAGATTTATTCTTTGCCCATAAAGGGTATTACAAATCGCTCAGCCTGCATGCCGGCGATGACGATTTATTTATCAACGAATCTGCAAACGCTCAGAATACCTGGGTGGAATATTCTCCGGAAAGCATCACGGAAATGGCAAAGATAGACCGTTTCAGCATGTGGAAAGAGATGAAAGTATCACGTGCCGCCACCCAACGTTATTATAAAGGCTGGAACCTGACCTTTTTCAGAATGGAAAGCCTGAGTTATTTCCTTTTATTTATCGCGGTAATCGCCAGTATCGTCATGGGCATTTTAGGCAACTGGCTGATATCCATACTGGCAGGATTATTATACATCATACGTTTTTCAACCAAAGCGACAATCCTGCACAAATCAGCTAAACTCCTGCAACAGAAACCTGTAACCGGCTGGCTGTTCCTCCTGGAACTGTTGCTGCCCCTGTTCAATCTATACGTAAGAATTTACAGGATATTCAGAGGAAAAAACGATTATACATTCCGACTGGGAAATAAATGAATTGAAAATTACTCAAATCGTATGCTCTTGGCAGGATCGATCTTCGTGATAAGGTAAGACGGACCGAGCATCATTAGCATCGATGCACATAAGGTCCCGATATTCAAGAGAATCAAGGAGATTATACTTAAATCAATAGGCACCGCATCCAGATAATAGATGGAAGGATCCAGTTTTATTATACGAAAATGAGACTGGATCAAACAAATAGCGATACCAACCACATTCCCCCAAAGCATCCCCTTCCCGATCAGGAAGAAAGAGATATAAAGAAATATCTTGCGGATACTGACATTGTTCTCACCCAACGCTTTCAGGATACCGATCATATTCGTCCGCTCCAGAATAATAATAAGCAAACCGGAAATCATGGTAAACCCTGCAACCGCAAAGATCAAGATAAGAATAACTACCACATTCACATCCAGCACATCGAGCCAGTTAAATATCATAGGATTCATCTCCTTTATCGAACGGGTAAAATAGGTATTCCCATGACGGTCCTGTTTCTCCACCAGATTGAAATACAGGTCTTCTGCAATCTGGTCCAGCTTATCGTAATCATCTACAAGCAATTCCAGCCCACTGACCTCATCCTTCTCCCAACCGTTCAACCGGCGGATCTGCTTAATGTCAGCCAAAACAAATAGCTTGTCATAATCCATAAAGCCGGTCTCGTAAATCCCGACGATATTGAATTTACGGGCACGGACATCTTCCTGGACAAAATAAGTCAGAATACTGTCGCCCAGCTTCAATCCCAGCAAGTCGGATAAATATCTGGAAATGATTACATCAGTCGAAGTCTTTTTGGGGTCTATCGTCAGCAACTCACCTTCTTTCAGGTTGTTCCGGAAAAAACTCCAGTCATAATCCGTATCGATCCCTTTCAATACGACACCCTGAAAATCACTATCCGTTTTCAAAATGCCCATTTTAGTGGCATATCCTTCTATATGCTTGATACCAGGAAACTCCTGGAGTGCCTGAAGCAAAGAATCGCTCACCGCAATCGGCGTCGTTTCATACGAACTGTTATTATCAAAATTGGTGATCTGAATGTGAGAACCAAAACCAATCACCTTATTACGAACCTCTTTCTTAAAACCAATCACAATAGCGACCGAAAGAATCATCACCGCCAACCCTAGCGCTACACCGACTATGGCAATACGAACAGCAGGAGGAGTAACCTGACGATTCCCCTCCTTACTGAAATGAATTCTTCGTGCTATAAATAGTTCTAAGTTCAATTCGATTCAGTTGATTAAATAACTCTTCCCGGATAAGCCTCCAACGCCTTTGCCAGGACCACCAGTGCTTTTGCCAAATCTTCCTTTTTCAGGACATAGGCAATACGCACTTCATTTTCCCCAAACCGGGTGTTGTATAGAAACCGGAAGCCGGAGCCATCATAACCGTCTGTCCTTCATATTCGAACTCGTCCAGACACCAGGCACAAAACTTATCGGCATCATCGACCGGCAATTTGGCCACCGTATAGAAGGCCCCCATAGGGATCGGAGAATAACAACCCGGAATACGGTTCAGCCCGTCGATCAGGAATTTACGGCGTTCCACATATTCGTTGTAGACATCCAACATATAATCTTCAGGCGTATCCAGTGAAGCTCAGCAATGATCTGTCCGACCAAAGGAGGACTCAGACGTGCCTGACACCATTTCATAACATTTTCCTTCACCATTTGGTTCTTCGTAATCAGCGCACCGATACGGATACCGCATTCGCTGTAACGTTTGGAAACCGAATCCACCAGTACCACATTATTCTCGATACCTTTCAAATGGAATGCCGAGATATAAGGAGCACCCGTATAACAGAATTCACGATATACCTCATCCGAGAACAGGAACAGATCATATTTCTTTACGATATCACGAATCTGATCCATTTCCTTCTGTGTGTACAGATAACCGGTCGGATTATTCGGGTTACAGATCAGGATCGCTTTGGTACGCGGAGTAATCAGTTCCTCAAACCGTTCCACCGAAGGAAGAGCAAAACCTCATCGATAGTAGACGGAACTGTTTTGATCACAGCTCCACAGGAAATGGCAAACGCCATATAGTTTGCATACGCAGGTTCGGGAACAATAATTTCATCCCCCGGATCCAGACAAGCCATAAACGAAAAGAATACTGCTTCCGAGCCTCCGGTAGTGATGATTATATCTTCAACATCGACATTGATATTGAATTTCGCATAGTATTTAACCAATTTCTCACGGAAACTACGAATTCCCTCACTCGGAGAATATTCCAATACTTTACGGTCAATACGGCGCATAGCTCCATCGCGACCTCGGGAGTAGGTAAATCCGGTTGACCGATATTCAGATGGTACACTTTGGTACCCTTTGCTTTAGCCTTATTGGCTAGCGGAACGAGTTTTCTAATGGGGGAAGCCGGCATATTGACACCCCGCTGTGAGATATTAGGCATTACTTTTTCTATATGTTAGTTTAAAGTTCGGCAAAGATAGGAAATAATTGAAAATTGAAAGTTGAAAATCGAAAATTAATATCGGTTTGCAGTTAATCCCTCCATTTAATTTTCAATTTTAAATTATTAATTATCAATTTATCAGATTCCCGGACGAGGCGAATCCTTGCTCGCATGCATAGTAGAAATAAAAGCATTCGGATCGATCTCCTTAATTTCATCTTTCAGACGCGGCATATCCTTACGTTCGGCAATGGTAAAGATGATCTCTTTTTCCTTTCCTTCATACATGCCCCGTCCGTGCAGGAAAGTACCCCGCATCCCCATCTTTCCGACAATCAGGTCTTTTATCTCCTGTGTCTTCTTCGATACGATAAAGACAGCACGATTCGGATTTTCCGTCTGGAACATTTCAACAACCTTACCATACACAAAAATAGCGAACCAGGAATACAATGGAACCGCCCAGTCCTGGAATACGATCAAGCCTAACATCACGATCGCAGAATCCAGTATTATAATCATATTACTTACTTTCAAATTGGAATTATTGGCAATAACACGGGCCAGCACATCTGTTCCCGCACTGGTACTTTGCGCCTTAAACACACAAGTCACCCCGATACCCAATATCGCCCCTCCATAGAAACAGGCGATAAACGTATCATTTTCCACCAGCGGTTCCGTTCCGCAAAAATAAGACAACGTATCCGTAAAGACGGAAATAAGCACAAACGTCACGATCGTTTTCGGTCCCGAAGAAAGACCGATTTTTTTCATTGCCAGCAACAACAATGGAACGTTAAAGCATAAGGCAGTAGCACCCATCGGCAAACCGTCCGGAAAAATGGAGAAAACACCTTTCGTCACATAATGCAAAACGATGGAAATACCATAAACGCCCCCCGGCACAATTTTATAGGGAGCCAGGAAAAGTACATAACTCAATGCCTGCAAAAAAGCCCCAACCACAATCAGAGAATAATCGACTGCATTACTCTTCAATGTAGCATTAGAAGGAAAACCAAGTTGTTTCATAATTTAGATTCAATCATTATTTGTTTTCAGTGCCACAAAGATAGATAAAAAAAGAAGAGACTACACAAACAAATTGCGTAATCTCTTCCACCTGTTTTCAACAATCGCGATCCGGGGAACAAATCCCCCCTCACCTTTTATATTAAAGGTTCAGTGCACGATTATTATTATTTGTCACATTCAACAATGTTACATATTTGCGATACTGATCGGGCGTCAGAACCTTTTTCATCAACTTCAGATTTCCATAAACAGCCTGATGCATCTTTTTTTGTTGCTGGCTTTCGCTGGCACGCAGACTTTCACGTTGTTTATCCAGGAAAAATTCATTTATATTTGCTACTTCACCCGTCTGAGACGGGGTTAATTGTAAATAATAACTCAGTTTCTCAAAGTTAATAGCAAACGGTTCTTTACTCACATTGTTCCGGTTCTCGCGTGCAAAACCTACCGTTGCACATAATAAAATGGCTGCTACAGCCATACCTAAACGTCTCATAATACCTAAACATTAAATTAATAAACCTAAACATGGAGCCGCTGCCTCCGAATCTATCTCTCTTTTTGCCTTTGTGTATATAACAAGATGTTTTATAACATTGTTCACGAACAGGTTTATTACTTCATCCAGACGATCGGATATCCCAAAGCCCTTTTTATTGCCTCCATCTCGGCACTATGCCACATCTCATGCTTGAAACACCAAGACAAGGCTTCGTACTTTATATTGGCAACGGGATGCTTAAACGGGATTGGTTCAAGGGGTTCTTTCAGGATTTCATCGTTAAGAGTCAGTAGGTTTGTAAGGCAAATATCGTGCACAAAACCCAATTGTGCCTTTAATTCCGAAGGTGGGATAAAATTCCTTTCAACAGAACGGTGCAAAGTTCCCATGCCATTAAATATTTTATTATAACGGGCAATAGGTATCTGCCGCTTAACATCTTCATTTACCCCGGTTATCGTTGTAATGGCATGAAAATTCTGTGAAACCAGCAGATGCCCGATCTGCCAGGCAAAGTTTGAATCCGTACCTTCCGGAATTGTGTACCATAGCTCTTCGGGCATTTCTGAAATCAGACGGTTTACAAAATTCCGTGCTTCAATGATTTGCTCTCTCAAAAATTCAATTTTAATCATCATAATGTTACTTTTTAAGTTATACATTATAATTAGTGAGTAACAGTGTAGAGATTGTGACAACTCAGTCCAGAAATTTTTCCCAATAATTCTTCCGGGGCAAATCTTTTTCAAACTTCTGATACAGGTCGGCCAACCGTATCATTTTGGCGACTGTGGTATATTCTTTATCCAGGTCAATAAAAAAGACCTGTTTACAAATCCTGCATTTACAGGTTCCCGCAGGGTTATAAAGCGGACAGGTATCGGTCAGGAAATGGCTGATCTTATCAATGGAACGGGAGTATATCTTACGGACATTCTCTACCGACATTTCCATAATCGCTCCGATCTCTTTATGAGAAAGCCCTATATTCTCCTTAAAAATAAAAATCAGCCGGGCATCATTATTCAGGCAATGATTCAAAGCCGTCAAGCACCAGTCACATCTTTCCTTGACCCACTCCTTCCGTTCCTCATCAGAACCGGAATATTCGATTTCCTGCAAAGCCCTGAATTGTTCCAGCTTCACCAATGTCGCCACCTTTTCATTTTGAGCATACCGCGAAATAGTCCGCTTCGCAATCGTATAAATCCAGGTCGATAATTCAGAATCTGCATTGAATGAAGGCAGGCTCTTAAACACCTCATACCAGACTTCCTGAGCCGCCTCCTTTGCAATCTCCCTGTTCTGAATCATCCGGTGGGCAATGGTTGCGACCATTGTGCCATAGTGCTCAACTAAATCTTTACGATTTATCTCCATTGATGAAATGATTCGTTATTACTAAAGAGGCTTTTTATGGCCTCGGCACAAAAGTAAAAAGAAAATCGTCTGTAAAACATTCCTTGTTATTCATTTTAATCCGTCTAAACATTATCAGTCCGATTTTAAGAAATTGTTATGAATTTATTCCTAGGTTCCATTATAGAATATGAGCCAATGTGGCAATATACCAATGTGTCAATTTAGAAATAATTGAGTTATCCGCTAATTATAGGATGAACCAATTAGTGACGGTGCCTTCAGGCTGTAGGCCTGTAACAAACTAGCCCAGGGTTCTAACCCTGGGTTCCCTTGAATCCTTCTCTTTCTGAGGCACCCTGTAGGGGTGCGACAAGACGAAAAGGGTTGATATTTAGCTTGTCCCGACCTTACAGGGCGGAAAGGCAGGAACGGGTTTTCATAAACCCAGGGTTGGAACCCTGGGCTGGTTTGTTAAAGCCTTACAGGCTTATATTGACACCGTAAAGGCGGTTCGCGAACCGCCCCTACCAACGACGCAACATTCACATCTGATAAGAAACGAACTAAACAATAAATTCAAAACACTTTCTAATTATCATATGACAATTAAGCTGTTTTATCCTTCACCGTTCACCTTGCAAAAGCAACATACTATCAATTAACCAGTTATGCAAATAAAATCAGATGAACGATTCGGCTTAAAGGTGAATGCTTTCTCTCAATCGTTCACCTTTTCAAAGGCGTATCCGGTTGTAAACTAATCTTCCAAGAATTATATACTAAGGTCAAAGCTTATAGTCATAGCCTTTTCGACGTAGGTCGTTAAGCTTGATGATATACGTCGAAAAGCTTAACGACTCTTGATTAGCAATTACCGGACAGTATCTTTTGTATTAAAAAGAAATGACTTGTTAGCAAATATCCTGTAGGGCGATAATTAAAATACTACCAGCCAAATCGAATCAGGTGAAAGGTTGAAATAAACCGTTCACCTTTTTCACCAACCGTTCACCTCCATCAAAATGCAATAACAATCAATATATGAACCAATTACAAACATAGAGGTGAATGGTGAACGATTTATTGCCACAATTCATTGGATAGTCAAATTCCTAACTACCCAGAACTCACATTTCCCTGTACCAAGCAGTCCCATACCATCGACACCCTCCGCTATTCCCACAAATCCGGTATTAATATCCGAGCAATAAAACGAAACAGTCGCTTCGCCTTTTTCGTCCGTAATGACGGAAGGTTGCCACAGCAAGGTATTTCGGGCATCCGGTGTGGATAATGACATATCCACTTCGTCCGGCTGGTAAAACTCACGGGAGGCGTAGTAGCCTTTGGTACGGTAGAGATTATTCATTTTAAGAAGCTCCTCCTCTGTAAACTCAGGCCCCTAATAAATTTTATATTTTATATCCGTGACAATCCAGATACCATTTGGTCCCTTGGGTTCATATTTAATAAGCGTATATTGCTTTCCATTTACGGGAACCAACCTTTTTCCTTTGTAATTATCGCCCGGGCTACCTGCCGGATGATGTGAATAACCATCATAATCATTCAAATAATCTTCTGCCGTAGCACATTCACAAACCCAAGGACCGCCTAAATCTTTATGAGCCAAACTATCCAACCGCCCCATCAATTTATCCCGGAACGGTTTGCGAGCTTTGCGGGTTACAACCACTTCATCAAGAAGTATCGTACTGTCATTGCTCACTATCGGCATATCGAGAACCTGCTCTTTTATCGTTTGCGACAAATCCATTATCGGATAACAGGATGGCTTATTTTTCCTGATACTGTCTATCTGCGGAAAATAGTCCATGAGTTCCAGTCTGGGTTTGAACTCCTTCGACAACATTGGTTTTACATACACATAACCGCCTCGAAGCTCTTTCATCACATCCGTGCCGATTGTAAAATATCCCACCGAATCCGCCCACACAAATGCTGAATTATCTTCCGCACCTGATACCTGAATCAGTTGTTCCGTACTTTGCGTCTCCTTACTTTTTTTCTTGCTTCCTATCGTCTGAATACCGGATATTTCATCAGACAAAAATATGTCACCTTGGCAAACCGGATTATGTACGCTCCGAACATACCGTCGCCAGCCTTGCGTCAATAGAAGAATATCCATTGCCTGTATCCGGTCTTTGTTTCCTTCATCAAAATAATATACAGGATTATGGATTTTACCCCGTATCTGAGAGGACAGGTAACAATGAGTAAGGATATTCATCGGGGCAGCCGGATTTAGATACGCCTTATCGAACACGCTGATACCCAGATTTGCCTGTACCGGTTTTCCATTACCATCCGTCACCTTTATATTCAGCGTAGCCTTTTCTATTAATGCATAATTATCCTTTTCCGGTTCAATGCTGATATTCAGTTTCTTTTCCGGGTGAACATACACCAGCCGTTCTGCCACAGGTTGCATTGTTTTGTCAAACAAAGTAAATTCAACTATTCCCTGATAAGCAAATTCCGTGAACGGAATCTTTATTTTCAGATTATCTTTCAATTTCCCTTTAGCTACACAACAAACCATTCCACGCATTTGCCCCAGCAGATAGATTTCTTGTTTAGGTAATCCGTCCGTCTGCGATATCACAAACTCCAACCCATCCTTATCCTGGCGGGATAATCTCAATGTCATTCCTTGCGGGTAAATTTCCGGCAAGGAATAAATCTTCCCGTCTTTCAGTTCAATATGGTATTTCTTTCCGGCGGAAGGCGTAAAAAAGAAAAATCCCATTCCGTCATGAAACTCTTGAACGTTGTTGCAGGGTTGTCATCCTCATACAATGTACCTTCCACATCTACCGGATAGCCTTTGCCATCTGTAGCCTTGAAAGCCAACCGGGAAGATAAACCTGAAATCAGATTACCGCCTTCGGGAAAAAGGTCGAAACGCAAATTACTTTCCTCTCCCTTGTCTGTTCGTTGGTTATTCTGTGCGATGTTCTTTACTACTCTTATTTTATGGGCCGATAGTATCCCGGTTGTATCGTTACGGAACGAATACCGGGTATAGCCTTCTAATGAATAATCCCCCTCCGGTAATTTTTCATCCACATACACATGGCCGTCCGCTATTCCGTTCCCGATAGGATATTTCTCACGCCATACCACGCTATCCTTGCTATCTACCATTTGAAGATAAAGCGTCTTACTCCGGTCTGAAAGTCCGAAAGACTGTGCGTCCAACTGGTAGGCTTTGAACCACATATCTTCTCCTGTTTCATAAATTCCTTTACTTGTTTGCAGATACACACACTCAGAAGGATGCCTCGACAACTGTCTGCTCACCGAGGCAAACAAGCTGTCTATATTGTTTTGAGCAATCGCAACCGAATGACCAAAAACAATCATTATCAGCAACAACAAACGCTTTACCATATTTATTCACTCCATTTTGTTGGTTTCCCAAACCGTTTTTACTTATCGAGTTTCCATCGATACATTTTTGCTTTAAGCAATCAGTATCGCTTTTACAAATCCTGCAAACGAAACAACCCGAATGTCAAATAATCATCATCTTCCGGTTCTGTTCCGATATGCTCGATATTAGTTCTTCATATCATTCTATTTAAAATCCAAACAAAGTTGGATAATTCATTATTAATTAACTTTTATAATTTATCTTTGTATCAGGATGTTAAGAGGAAGTAGGCTCTGCTGAGGAGCAACCTACCA
>NZ_QSDP01000094.1:0-26064 GCF_003463685.1 Parabacteroides sp. AM58-2XD | reverse complement strand
ATAGATCATGGATTACTTGTTGTGTGGTAACTTTAAAGTAATTCTTTCTTTGATATTTCCAATGGCTTTTTTCGTTTTAAGGGTATTTTTTCTTAAATTGATGACATTGTGCTTCAGCTGACGGATTGGTAAATAATCTATTTCTCTGGACTTTAGTCACATTTTTTACTGGTCTCTATCTAAGAGAAATGTGACTGAAGCCAAAAGAGAGAAACAACTTGTAAACCGTCAGCTGAAGCAGACGGCAAATAAACCTGTAATGGCTAAGTGGTTGTGATAAGGCAAGTTATATATGTGAAGATATGACACACCCCCTTCCCCCTCTCCAGAGGGGAGCCAGTTACAACCAGTCTATAATTAGATAGCTCAAACCTGATAAATTCTGAACTAAATGAATTCCACGAACAGGTAAATAAGTCTTCTATCTGCTATTTGCACCAAACAGAAGTTGATATGCTGGGAATATGTTATATACAAGATGGCAGGTGTTCCTTGCAAAATGTTGTGCACAATAATTGTATCAGCGTGGTGAACTTGTCATCGAGTGTTATTTAGTAGGTTACTGGCGATTATCTCAAAATCAGCCACTAACTAACTCATTAGTAATTAGTTGACATTACTAGTCTGTACAGGGAAACCAACTACGGTGTACAGGGTAACCGGATAAGGTGTACACCCTAACCGACTAGGGTGTACAGGGTAGCTTTACCAGGTAAGGACTTAATAGACAATAGGTAAGGGGGTATGTAATAGTTCCTCCTTTATCTATTTATAAGAAATGAAAGAACTAATTTAAAAAGTCACATTGCCGGATGAAAGGCAATGATAACTGATGCCGGCATTGCCGGAACGAAATGAGATTCATTTTTAACCTCCGTCGAGCGAAGCCTGCGCTGTATAAATCGCCCTCCAATAAAGTTTTCAAACTTCACCTTTCAGATTTCATTGCACATAATTACTTGAAAAATAACGGATCAGCCTGAAGGGTGCCTTATACAAGAAGTAGATTCCGATAAGTAGGCATCCGTTTGCCAACCAATAGTTATCCGTTCGTCAACCCCTAGTTATCTATTTGCCGGCGGCTATTTAACATTGAATTCTCGTATACATTTTTTGCAGTTTCATCCCTTCAGCCGGATGCATTGAAAAATACTCTATCCAGGGCATCTGAAAGCTGAAAGCAATAACATGCAATTCATAAGGAGAGCGAATCAGATAACAAACAGGCTTATATTTACGCTCTTGTATTTGATTCCGGGAATAGCTGTTTCCCAATTATAGAAATAATTGAGCTATCTGCTAATTATAGGATGAACCAATTAGTGACGGTGACTTCAGGCTGTAGGCCTGTAACAAACCAGCCCAGGGTTCTAACCCTGGGTTCCCTTGAATCCTTCTCTTTCTGAGGCACCCTGTAGGGGTGCGACAAGACGAAAAAGGTTGATATTTAGCTTGTCCCGCCCTTACAGGGCGGAAAGGCAGGAGCGAGTTTTCATAAACCTAGGGTTAGAACCCTGGGCTGGTTTGTTAAAGCCTTACAGGCTTACATTGACACCGTAAGAGCGGTTCGCGAACCGCACCTACCAACGACGCTACATTCAAATTTGATAATTATTGAAACACTCACATCTGATAAAATGTAAACTAAACCTTCTCCCTTTCCGGGCGATTTCCTATATTTGTAATTCCAATTAAATATAATACCTGTATGAATAAAACTATCCTGCTTGTTGTGTTTTGCTTTTTCTTGTTCGTTTCGGGGTATTCACAGGGAATACGCTTTGATTCTTACCCTTCTCATCCCCGGTTGCTGGTAAAGAAAGGAGAGGAGCAAAAGATTAAATCCGATCTGGCTCTTAATCCGGAAATGCTCCGGTTGCATAACTATCTTCTCAAGCAATGCGACGAACTGATCACGACGCCTGTGCTGGCATATAAAAAGGAAGGGAAACGTTTGCTGGCCGTATCGCGTGAAGCCTTGCGGCGTATCTTCTATCTTTCATATGCTTACCGGATGACAGGAGAGGATAAGTATCGTTTGCGGGCAGAGCAGGAGATGATTGCCGTGTGTTCGTTTGCCGATTGGAACCCGTCCCATTTTCTGGATACGGGCGAAATGACTATGGCTGTTGCAATCGGTTATGACTGGTTGTTCGATTGGTTATCTCCGGATACCCGGAGGCTGGTGCAGGAGGCTGTTCTGAATAAAGGATTTGCTCCGTCGAGGGATAAAAAATATAACTGGTTTCTGAGAGCGACCAATAACTGGAACCAGGTCTGTAATGCCGGGCTGGTTTACGGTGCGCTGGCTGTGTTGGAAGATCATCCGGAAGAGGCCCGTGAAATCATTGAACGTGCTTTATCTACAGTCGGTCTGACTTTGAAAGGCTATGCTCCCGATGGTGCTTATCCCGAAGGATATAATTATTGGGGATACGGGACTACCTTCCAGGTTCTTTTGAATGCAGCGTTGGAATCCGCCCTGGGGACTGACAGCGGCCTTTCTTCGGCTGAAGGTTTTCTGGCTTCTGCCCGTTTTATGCAGTTTATGACCGGGACGACCGGTAAATGCTTTAACTTCAGCGATTCCCGCGAGAGTGTCTTTGCTTTGCCGGCTATGTACTGGTTTGCCGACAAGCTGCAAGATCCTACACTGCTTTGGAATGAAAAGGATATGCTGAGTCGGGCGGAGTTGTCCTTTTCGGATGAGGAGAGCCGTTTCCTTCCGTTGATTCCGATTTATGGTTCTCAATATAAAATGAATGAACTGGCGCCTCCTTCCATGAAATTGTGGGCGGCAAACGGACAGACGCCTGTCGTGCTGGTCCGTACGGGATGGGAAAATGGAGAAGGTTTCTATCTGGGAATAAAAGGCGGAACGGCTTCGACCAGCCATGCCCATATGGATGCCGGATCGTTCGTTTTCGACGCTTTGGGTGTTCGCTGGGTGCAGGACCTGGGACTGCAGGAATATTATTCGCTGGAAAAGGAAAATGTAGATTTATGGAACATGTCGCAGAACGGGCAGCGCTGGAATGTGTTCCGTTATAATAACCTGGCACATAATACGCTGACTGTAAATGGCAAATACCATGATGTGAAAGGTTTTGTACCTGTGACAAATATCTATTCGGAAGCGCATAAACTCGGAGCCTCTCTGAATATGACGGGCTTGTTCGGCGGAGAATTGGAAAATGCCGTCCGTGAAGTTGCTCTGATCAATGAAAAATATCTGTCGGTGATTGATCGTGTAAAGGCTGGCAGTCAACCGGTAACTGTCAGATGGACGATTGTGACCGGGGCCATTCCCCGTGTATTGGACAGTCATATGGTGGAACTGACAAAAGATGGCAAATGTATGCAACTGATCGTCGATAGTCCATCCGTAACTTCTGTGTCCGTCCTTGATAATGTATCGAAGAATAGTTATGATGCTTCCAATGAGGGAACCTGCCGTATCATTTTCGATGTAAATCTGGAAAGCGGGCAGGAGAGCGATATTAAAGTCCGGCTGGTTCCTGCTGCTGACTGATAATTACCAGAACAGTGCCGTCACCGTTGCGCCAATCGTAAAATAGTGCATTTTGTGCTTGCTTAAATGGCTCTCGCCGTAGACTGGTTGGCTGTCCCTGAGGCTGGTTAAGATTTCGTAAGGTGCTTTCAGGAACGTATAATCGTAATCTACGAACATACGGATACCCAGGTTGCGGTTGACAATTCCGGTCGCTGAAATGCCTGTACGTAAAACGTAGTTACTGCTGCCGTTGCCTTTCATGAAAGCAATATTATTTATGGTTCCGTATGGGGCCTGCTTTTCCTGTAAGTCCATTTCCACTTCATTTTTCACCAGATAGGAATATCCGGCCTGGAACTTTGTTCCTAAAAGCAATTTACTAGCCACTGGTAACGAAAAATAAGGCCCTGCCGTAAAAGTAAAAACACCGGTCGGATCGGCATGGACGCGGGTGATGTCATATCTGGTCGAAGGGGTTGTTCCTGTATATAGCGACATGTCGAATGCCATCGGACTTGCCAGCGCTGTTATTTCGCCGCCGATACCGAAATAAGGATTGAAGAAGTAACCGCCTTTTACGCTGACATTGGTTGCTCCCGGCGAGCTCAGGCGTATATTTTTTCCGATCTCTATACTTCCGTTGATGATGCTGTATCCAAAAGAGAATTCGAGGAATGACGGGCGTCCTCCTTTGGGGGCAGACTCTTTGAGCTTGTCAGGGAGATTCAAGCCTTTGTCCTTGAAGATAAGGTCTGCCAGAAAATATCCCAACTCTGTGGATAAAATACCGATACCGGCACCGGTCAGTACGTCGCTCAGCCAGTGGCGGTTGTTCAATTGTCGGCTGAAAGCAGTGGCTGTGGCCACTGTATATCCCCCGATACTATATAACGGACTGCGTGTCAAGCCATATTCCCGGTGCATGATGGTGGCGGCCATGAAAGCGGTTGCCGTGTGTCCCGAAGGGAAAGAGTTGTTCTTTGAGCCGTCGGGACGTTCCCGTTTGATCGTATATTTCATGCTGTTGACGGTAGCGGCCATGATCGTTGCCGAAAAAGCGTTCGATACGATCATCCGGGGCCATGAACTGCGGTTTTCCATACCGCCGAGCTTCATCCCGTAAACGGCAAGTAGCGGAGTATATTGCAGGAAATCATCGTATCTGTAATGGAAGTTGGGGGTATGCGTATTGCGCAATGTCCGGAATTTATCACCCTGTCCATATGTTATGGCAGAAATGGCAAAAAGAGGAACAGGGATACGCAGCATCTGGTATACTTTATTCTCTGATATTTTGTTGTAAGTGGTTTCAAATTGGCGTTCTTTATTTATGAATCTCGTACTATCTTTCCACTGAGCACAAACAGACGGTATAAAAATCATCATAAATAAGAA
Organism: Parabacteroides sp. AM58-2XD; assembly: GCF_003463685.1. NCBI lineage: Bacteria > Pseudomonadati > Bacteroidota > Bacteroidia > Bacteroidales > Tannerellaceae > Parabacteroides > Parabacteroides sp. AM58-2XD. The sequence goes on along the minus strand of NZ_QSDP01000094.1, from coordinate 21,155 downwards.
GCTCAGCATTTTACGTTGTAACATACGATCCCCTGATTATGCCGCGAAGATATAAAAATGCCGGTTAGTACTGATTACATTTCTGTTAATTTATTTATTGAATAGGATTTACCGTTTATCCCTCCTGAAATGTATAGGTTTGATTGACGAAATATTTCTTTAATCGTTTGCGTGATACGTGTATTTAGCATACCTTTGCCTGATAATTGAGTATACTGATATGAATTTCTAAAAACAATTAAATAACTTAAATTATTATCTTATGTGGTTACTTAATTCTTCTATCGGGAAGAAGCTGATAATGAGTGTATCAGGCCTTTTTCTTGTTTTGTTCTTATTGTTCCACTTGTCAATGAATGTGGCGGCTGCTTTTTCGGGAGAAGCCTATAACATGATTTGTTCATTGTTGGGAGCAAATTGGTATGCCGTGGCAGCAACATTGGTGCTGGCTGCAGGCGTTGTGATTCACTTTGTGTATGCTGTCCTCCTTACACTGCAAAACCGTAAGGCTCGCGGTAACGACCGTTATGCAATTAACGCTCGTCCGAAAGGTGTGGAATGGGCATCTCAGAACATGCTGGTACTGGGTATTATCATTATCCTGTTCATGGTGTTGCACTTCAGCCAGTTCTGGTATAAGATGATGTTCGCCGAACTCCTTGGCAATCACATGGTAACACTTTGCGACGAAACAACAACCGTATCTCCTCAGGACGGTGCAGCGTTTATCAACTACTATTTTCAGGGTAATATCCTGAATACAGTGCTGTATCTGGTATGGTACGTAGCTTTGTGGTTCCACCTGACTCACGGGTTCTGGAGCGCTATTCAGACTATCGGTTGGAGTAACACGATCTGGATGAACCGTTGGATCTGCATTTCCAAGATTGTAGCAACCGTTATTTGCGTAGTGTTTGCTATCATTACTATCGTTTTCTACCTGAATGGTGTAGGTGGTGACTATGTAGCTGTTTGTGCAGGACATTAATTTAAGGTGTAACAATATTGAAAATAAATCATTATGACTCAAATAGATTCTAAAATCCCTCAGGGCCCGTTGGCTGAGAAGTGGAAAAATTATAAAGATCATCAGAAACTGGTGAACCCCGCAAACAAACGTCGTCTGGACGTGATTGTAGTTGGTACTGGTCTGGCCGGTGCTTCTGCTGCTGCCTCTTTGGCAGAAATGGGATTCAACGTATTGAACTTCTGTATCCAGGATTCTCCCCGTCGCGCACACTCAATCGCTGCACAGGGTGGTATCAATGCTGCAAAGAATTATCAGAATGATGGTGACTCTGTTTACCGTCTGTTCTACGATACAATCAAAGGTGGTGACTATCGTGCCCGTGAAGCTAACGTTTATCGTCTGGCTGAAGTTTCCAACTCTATTATCGACCAGTGCGTAGCACAGGGTGTTCCTTTCGCTCGCGAATACGGTGGTCTGCTGGATAACCGTTCGTTCGGTGGTGCTCAGGTATCCCGTACGTTCTATGCCCGCGGTCAGACCGGACAGCAGTTGTTGCTGGGTGCTTACTCTGCTTTGAGCCGTATGATCGGTTTGAACAAAGTAAAGATGTATACCCGTCACGAAATGCTGGACGTTGTGAAGGTGGATGGCCGTGCCCGCGGTATCATTGCACGTAACCTGATCACTGGTAAGATCGAACGTTTCTCTGCTCATGCTGTAGTTGTTGCAACAGGTGGTTATGTAAATACTTTCTTCCTGTCAACTAACGCGATGGCTTCCAACGGTTCTGCTGCATGGCAGTGCTACAAGAAAGGTGCTTACTTCGCTAACCCTTGTATGGTGCAGATCCACCCGACTTGTGTACCGGTGAAAGGTGACTATCAGTCTAAGCTGACTTTGATGTCTGAATCATTGCGTAACGACGGTCGTATCTGGGTTCCGAAGAAACTGGAAGATGCAAAAGCATTACAGGCCGGAACTAAGAAAGGTAAAGACATTCCTGAAGCAGACCGCGACTACTATCTGGAACGCCGTTATCCGGCATTCGGTAACCTGGTTCCGCGTGACGTGGCTTCACGTGCCGCTAAAGAACGTTGCGACGCCGGCTTCGGTGTGAACAACACAGGTCTGGCCGTGTTCCTCGACTTCTCCGACGCTATCAATCGTCTGGGTAAAGAGGTTGTAAAAGCTAAATATGGTAACTTGTTCGACATGTACGAAGAAATTACCAACGACGATCCATACGAAACTCCGATGATGATTTATCCGGCATTGCACTACTCGATGGGTGGTCTGTGGGTTGACTATGAATTGATGACTTCTATTCCGGGTCTGTTCGCTATCGGTGAAGCTAACTTCTCTGATCACGGAGCTAACCGTCTGGGTGCTTCTGCGTTGATGCAGGGATTGGCCGATGGCTACTTTGTATTGCCTTATACAATCCAGAACTATCTGTCAGACCAGATCCAGGTTCCGCGTTTCAGTACCGACCTGCCTGAGTTTGCAGAAGCTGAAAAGGGTATCAAAGACCGTATCAAGAAATTGATGAGTATCAAGGGTAAAGAGTCGGTAGATTCTATCCATAAGAAACTGGGTCATATCATGTGGGAACATGTAGGTATGGCACGTGATGCAAAAGGTTTGCAGGAAGCTATCCAGATGTTGAAAGAGCTGAAGAAAGAGTTCTGGAGTAATGTATATATTCCGGGTGAAGCCGATAACCTGAACGTAGAGTTGGATAAGGCATTGCGTTTGGCTGACTTTATTGAGATTGGTACATTGATGGCACACGATGCATTGGACCGTGCCGAATCTTGTGGAGGACACTTCCGTACAGAGCACCAGACCGAGGAAGGCGAAGCCCTGCGTCATGACGATAAGTTCATGTACGTATCTTGTTGGGAATACCAGGGTGAAGACAAAGACCCGGTTATGCTGAAGGAAGATTTGAACTATCAGTTCGTTGTTCCTCAAACACGTAACTACAAGAAGTAATAATCATCAATCACAAAAATTAGAATCATGGATAAAGATATAAAAGTAACACTTAAAGTTTGGCGTCAGAAAAGTCCGAAAGATAAAGGACAATTTGAGACTTACCAAATAGACAAAATCAATCAGAGTGTTTCTTTCCTGGAAATGTTAGACATTTTGAATGAACGTTTGGTCAGTGAAGGTAAAGAGCCGATCGTATTCGATCACGACTGTCGTGAAGGTATCTGCGGTATGTGTTCTTTGTATGTAAACGGACATCCGCACGGACCTGCAACCGGCGCAACTACTTGCCAGCTTTATATGCGTCGCTTCAATGATGGCGAAACTATTACAATCGAACCGTGGCGTTCAGCCGGTTTCCCGGTAATCCGCGACTTGATGGTAGACCGTTATGCTTACGATAAAATTATCCAGGCAGGTGGTTTCGTATCAGTGAACACAGGTGGTGTACCTGATGCCAATTCAATCGCTATTCCTCGTGCAGATGCTGAAATGGCTATGGATGCTGCTGCATGTATCGGTTGCGGTGCTTGTGCTGCTGCTTGTAAGAACGGTTCGGCTATGCTGTTCGTTTCTGCAAAGGTGAGCCAGTTGGCTCTGTTGCCTCAGGGTAAGGTAGAAGCTGCTCGTCGTGCAAAAGCAATGGTTGCCAAGATGGACGAACTGGGCTTCGGTAACTGTACCAACACACGTGCTTGCGAAATGGAATGTCCGAAGAACATCTCTGTCAGCAACATCGCCCGTTTGAACCGCGAGTTCATCTGTGCTAAATTGCAAGACTAATATACATTATATATATGTATGTCCGGAGAGGCGTTGCTTATGGCGGCGCCTCTTCTTTTTTGCCCCTATTTTAACATTTCTGAAGTCATAGATAAATATCTTGAATGTTGTTAGTGTTTCTTATATGCTATACAACACTAATTAGCATTTTAACTATTGACAAGTTGGAGAATACCTGTATCTTTGTACTGTGGTTTTTTCATAATAGTATTAGATTTAAGGTTAACAAAGTTGGTTAGGGCTTGTCGTGAGACAGGCTTTAATTGTTTATAGGGGTTTGTGTCCGGCATATCCCTTTTTTTAGCTCTCCCTGTATTCCTGCGGAGTCATTCCTACATGTTGCCGGAAATATTTGTTGAAGAACGAAAGGTTATCGAAGCCCAGGGCGAATGCAATCTTCTTGACCGGCATATCGGTCGATTTAAGCTGTGCTTTGGCATCCATAATGATGATATTGCTCAGGATATCCAATGCAGTCCGTCCGCTGACCTTTTTTATCACATAACAGAAATGCTGCAAGGTGATGTTAAGCCTTTTGGCGTAATAAGACACGCTATGCTCTTTCGTGTAGTTCTCCATCGCCAGCTGTACGAACTCCCGGCATATTTCCATATTACGCGTCATGGGAGCATTGCTATATGGCGTATGATTCCTGTATAATTCAATAACTCCTTGCATGAAGATGGTGAAGACTGCTTTGATGATCTCCTTATTTTCGATGGTTTTAGGCATGGAATAAGCATTGATCAGCAAATCGAAAGCCTGTTGGTAGAGTAAGGATATATGCTCCGGCAGAGGCATGATCGGACTGTCGAATATGACAGGCAGATAGTTCGTAATCGTCTTTATATAATTGATATGGCTGACGAATACGGAAGAAAAGCCTGCAAAACAGAGTTTTACATCATCGGAAACCTCATGTATCTGAATGAAACAACCCGGTGGCAAGGTGACAAAGTCGTTTTTCCGGATGGTAAACTCAGTTAAGTTTACAGTCGCATGGACTGTCCCTTGTACGCAAAGCACGAATATACCCGCCTTGATTTTGCACGGGAAACGTCCGTACTGGTTCAGTATTTCACCTGTAATACTGTTTCCTACAATAAAATCTACCGGGAGGTCGAATTTAGGAATATTGTCTTCCATACTTTTATATACACTTAATTGAATATACAAAGATAGTTTTTTTGAGACAAGTTAGTCGATAATCTTAAATATAGAACATCGAATCCCACAAATGGAGATTGTTTTGTGCTATATAATAGTTGAAATTTGCGAATGTTTTCAAGTCTTGCTGATAGATTTGTTGGGATGGTATATATTTGTCTATCTGCTGAATAAGATATGGGAGCTAATACTAATAGAGAAATCTAATCGATAATAACAATGAGTACGAAAAGAACAAAGAGCTCTTTCAGGACAATGAGCACAAACAGAAAATTAGAATCTGTTTTCCTGTTTGTCACAGGACGGTGTAATGCCAAATGTAAAATGTGTTTCTATGCAGAAGACATGGATAAAAAGGAGAAAGACCTGACTTTTGAAGAAATCAAGACAATCTCCGAAACAGCCGGGCAGTTCAACCGTTTGTGGGTATCCGGCGGTGAACCGACACTGCGTGAGGAGTTACCTGAAATTATTGAAATGTTCTACAAGAATAACGAGATAAAGGACGTGAATATCCCTACCAACGGATTGAAGCCTGACCGGATCGTCGCCTGGGTAAAACAGATCCGCCAGAATTGTCCGGAACTGAATATCAACCTGAGCCTTTCATTGGATGGTTTCGGCGATACGCATGATATACAGCGCGGAGTGCCCGGCAATTTCTACAAAGCAATGGGGACACTGAAGCTGATCGAAAAAAACTTTGCTGACGACGGCAGGGTTTTGAAAAACCTGGCAACCGTAATCACCAAATATAATGAGAATGAGGTCGAGGATCTGATGATATGGATGCTGGGACGTTTCCATCTTTCGAATCATATTATCGAAGCTGCACGCGGCATGACCCGCGACGACGGTGTGAAGGTTCTTACCGAGCCTACTCTACGCGCCTTGCAGGATAAGGTTGTTCCTATTTATAATGTATATGGGGAGCGTATGGCGGAGGAAACCGGTGGTTTCAGAAAACCTATCGCCCGTTTCTTCTACCTGGGTTTCATACGTACATTATATAATGTACGTGCGACCAATATCGATCATCCGACCCCTTGGGGTATGGATTGTACGGCCGGCGAAACAACATTGGTAATAGACTATGACGGCCGTTTCCGTGCCTGCGAACTTCGTGAACCGCTCGGCAATGTCAAGGATTATGACTGTAATATCGCAAAGATTATGGAGAGCGATGCCATGAAACAGGAGATTGCCGCTATCGGTCATGGCGATACCGCTAACTGCTGGTGCACGCATGGATGTTGGATCACTTCATCGCTTGTTTTCAATCCCCGTAAGATGATTACGCAGGTCTATAAAGGATACCGGGAGATGAAGAAGCTGAACCGTCCTCTGAATATCAGTGAAGACCTTTTGCAGAGCATCGAACGCAAATATGCCTTGGACGAACAGAAACTGGTGGAGCTGGGAATTCGTAATTAAAATAGTTCCGATAACGGATCATTTATAAAGATAAAGCCGGTTGACGGGAAATATACCTCTGTTAACCGGCTTTATTGTGTTTAGGGGATAATTGTCAAATTATCCGGTAGAATTGCCATTTCCCATAGGGGAAAAATGTCGGATCTTTGCATCATAAGTTAAACTGATAAACAAAGAAAGACATGACTACTAAATTAAAAGATTTATTCGACACATTTCTGAACATTGCAGCTTCTTCACAGAAACTGGGTATTAACCTGATCCGCGTAGCTATCCTGATCATATTCGTATGGATCGGTGGGCTGAAATTCTATAATTATGAGGCGGAAGGGATCGTCCCCTTTGTGGCAAACAGTCCGTTTATGAGCTTTTTCTATGCAAAGAGTGCACCGGAATATAAAGAATATAAGTTGAAAGAAGGTGAATTTAATGAAGCTAAGCATCAGTGGCATGTAGAAAACAATACCTATATTTTTTCACATGGACTAGGCATTATGATCATGGCGATCGGTATCCTGACTTTCCTGGGTATATTCTCACCGAAAATCGGACTGGTAGGTGCCGGACTGGCTATAATTATGACTATAGGGACCCTCTCTTTTCTTGTCACTACCCCTGAAGTATGGGTGCCGGATTTGGGTAGCGGCGAACATGGCTTTCCTCTATTGACAGGAGCAGGCCGTCTGGTGATAAAAGATACGGCAATCATAGCCGGAGCGATCGTGGTATTGTCCGACTGTGCACAACGTATGTTGAAGAAGAAATAGGAACAAAAAGTGTTTATTTTAACACTTTGGAAGTAAAAAACAAACATATTGAACCTTGTTAGCTTTTCTTATAGTGTATGAAACACCATTTAGCATTAAACCTCTTGACAGGTTAGGATTAAGCAGTATATTTGCATCGTGGTTTTTTCATAATAGTATTAGATTTAAGGTTAACAAAGTTTGATTAGGGCTTGTCGTGAGACAGGCTTTAATTGTTTATAGAGGTTTGCATCCCGAAATGCAAGCCTTTTTTCTTTTAAATATGGCATTCTCTGAAAAATAAGTTTATCCGGATAGGATGGATTGGTTTGCATCTACCATTCCGTTTCGTATTCTGTTGGGTTTGCTGGGATGGATTATTTTGGCCCAGTGGTATTATATCCGTTGGAAGGAGTTGCAGATGGAGATACAGGAGGAACAGAGAAAAGAAGAAAGGGAAGAAGAAAATGTTCCGGCGGAAACAGGCGTATCGTCACCGGAAGAGGAAGCAATACTGGATCGCATCTCTGTGAAGGATGGCAGCCGTATCCATCTGATCCACCTGGAGGAGTTACTTTATATTCAGGCCAGCGGTGACTATGTGGCACTCTTCACGACCGACGGGCAGTATATAAAAGATCAGACAATGAAATATTTTGAATCGCATCTGCCGGTAAACCTGTTTATCCGTATTCACCGTTCCTGTATCGTTAATAGTGAGCAGATCATGCGTGTGGAACTGTTCGGAAAGGAAAGTTACCAGGTTCGTCTTAAAACAGGGGTCTGTCTGCGTGCTAGTCTGACCGGATACAAGTTGCTTAAAGAACGTCTTTCTCTATAGATTTGGCTGTTTTAACTGTTAAAATTAGCAGTTTTTGTCTGTATTGTATAAAGTTTTGTGTTCGGAAACAATTTTTAGCTACAATGCCCGAAAGGCTTAACATATATTGTCTGTAAAAGACTTGACAAACGCTTGTTTCAGGCTTATCTTTGTACTGTGGTTTTTTCATAATAGTATTAGATTTAAGGTTAACAAAGTTGGTTAGGGCTTGTCGTGAGACAGGCTTTAATTGTTTATAGGGGTTTCTTTTCTCATCATTTTATATGAATCTTTGATTTTGAGGTGTTATCTTTGCAAGCTATGGAATATATAGGACTGCATGAAGATAAGATATCATTTGCTGATATTATAAAATATCTTTCGCTTTTGAAAGGTAATATGGATGAATTGAATTTGCTTGAATTCAAAACCATTAAAGGTTGGCTGGTTTATTCTTTGTCATTAGTTCTTTTGTTGTGTATACCTTGTGTAATCATTTTATTAGTAACAGGTCTTTTATCCGGAAATATAGATAGCGGATTATTATGGGCTGTTTCTTTTATCCCTTTCCTCTTTATTTTGCCTTTGACATTGTTATTGACTTTCATCAATAATTACAGAAAACCAAAAAAGTTGAGGGAACTAATGCAGACGGTTTTGATGCGTTACGAATGGGATGGTCCTATCAATCAAACCGGACGGTTGCAGTTGGAATGCAGGAAGGACCATTTTCTGTTTAGAACGGAAGTTTTGCAGCAAATGAATCCCAAAGGGCGTAATGTGTCTTTGATTTTCATATCCGTCCCTTTTTATGTGCCGGTGGAAATAGAGAATGTATACGGCGATGATATAATTGCTTATCTGAAAGGCAAGTCTCTTTTTGTGATTGAGCCAGATATGGCTTGTTTGGGTATGTCGTTTGAAATGTTCCGGAAACTGGATTTGCGTGAAGATATTGATCAGTTGATTTATGTGATGAAACGTTTTTCCCTTCGTCCCGGAACACTCTTCAAGGCGCAGGATATAACTTTGAAAGTTCCTGAAACACTGGAAATACAGGCATTGTTCGTTTTCGGTCAAAAAATAGACCAAAGGTTTCTGTATTGGGCTAACCTGATGCTTGATGCCGGATTTGTGAGTGATAATATGAAAATTATGGCTGAACAAGCATCTCTGACTCTCCCTCAAAAAGAATTGAAGAAAAGAGTGGAGGTGATTTTCCTGGAGTTTAATTTGTATTTCTCTAAAGAGACTGCATTAAATAATTATTTGATATTCCTTATACTGGAAGAACAGGAAGAACGAAGGTCTGTTGGGGAGATTATACAATGTTTGGCCAGTCTCTATCAATCTTCCAGGCTGCCTCTATTGCAAGAATATGATCTGTTATATAAAGCAAAAAGGGCATTGGATGAAACAGGAGAACAGAAGTTCTGGACGGCAGACCCGCCTTTGACGGTCGATAATGTCGATACTTATATATTAACCTATTTGACCAGAAGGCTGGCTGACTTGATAGCTTCTCGAGAAAAGGATCAGTGATCGATCATCCCTTTGTAACAGATGCGTCAAAAAATGACGTAAATGTTGCATTTTTATTAAACCTCTATGAATTAAGCGCATAATTACAAATAATTGGCGAGTTCGTGCTTTTTGTGCTATTGTTTATTGATTTAGTTTGCACCATCAACCTTGAATAAGTAAAATAAATTTGATAGACATGAAAGCACTATTGTTAACTGTTGCCCTGCTGCTGGGGTGCGTAACCGTTTCCTCACAGGATAAAGATACGGGGATAATTACCGTTTCTACAAACGATCTGAGTATGGTCTTTTCTATCTCTCCGGATAAGAAAGTAGTGTATAACTATTTTGGCGATAAATTCCAGGACGTTTCCCCTTTCCTTCATAAGAAGTATAAAGAACAACCGGATAACGGAATCGGTTATGCTCCGGTAATCTATCCGGCTTACGGAGGACGTTTTTTCCTGAATCCGGCATTGAAATTGACCCATGACGACGGTGTTCAGACAACCGAATTAATATATGCAGCTCATCAGGTAAAGAATATAGATAATAATAGAATAGAAACAGTGATACAATTGAAAGATCCTTTGTATCCGGTTTTCGTTAACCTGAACTTCACGGCTTATCAGAAAGAAAATGTAATCTGTCAGTCAGTCTCCATATCCCATCAGGAGAAAAACAAGCTGGCTGTCGAGAATATTGCCTCCGCTTATCTTCCCCTACACGCAGATTCTTATTATCTGACCCATTTCCACGGAGCCTGGGCTTCCGAAATGCAACTGGTAGAAGAACAACTGACACCGGGTGTAAAACGGGTGGAATCCAAGAAGGGGATACGTACTACCCAGTCTGAAAACTCTTCTTTCCTGCTTTCCCTGAATGGCCCTGCCAATGAAGACAGGGGCGAAGTGTATGCCGGCTCCCTGGCCTGGTCGGGTAACTATCTGTCTTCCTTTGAGATTGACGAATGCGGTTTGCTGCACGTCATGAGCGGGATGAATGATTTTGCCTCTACTTATAATCTGGAACCGGGTAAAACGTTGCAGACTCCGGAAATGGTCTGGACATATAGTTCTACCGGTAAGGGACAGGTATCGAGAAACCTGCACGACTGGTCGCGTAACTATGCATTGGCCCATGGAGATCAGGAATTGCCTATCGTCCTGAATAGCTGGGAAGGCGCTTATTTCGATTTTAATGAAAAAACGATTACGGATATGATCGATGACGCCGCTGTTTTCGGTGTTGAAATGTTCGTGCTCGATGACGGATGGTTCGGAAATAAGTATCCCCGTAATTCGGATAAGGTCAGTCTGGGAGACTGGCAGGTCAATAAAAAGAAACTGCCGCGCGGAATAGATTATCTGGCTAAATATGCGGTAGGAAAAGGTCTTAAATTCGGTATCTGGATTGAGTCTGAAATGGTAAGCCCTAAAAGCGAACTGGCAGAGAAGCATCCGGAATGGGTCGTCAAGAGCGGTAAACGTGATATAATCCCGATGCGTAACCAGTGGTTACTCGATTTGAGTAATCCGGAGGTACAGGACTTTGTCGTAAAGACATTTGATGAAGTGATCGCTTTGTCTCCTGATATTTCTTATATAAAATGGGATGCCAACCGCCATGTCGACAATTTCGGTTCTGATTATCTTTCTAAAGAAGACCAGACTCATTTCTGGATCGAATATACAAAAGGGCTGTACAGTGCTTACGAACGGATTCGTACAAAACATCCGGATGTTCTTATCCAGTTGTGTTCTTCGGGTGGCGGCCGTCTCGACTTCGGTGCGTTGAAATATCATGACGAGTTCTGGGCTAGCGATAATACCAATTCGCTCGACCGTATATTTATCCAATACAGCACAAATCTTTTCTTCCCGGCAAAGGCTACGGCCGCCCATGTTTCGACTACTCCGAATCATCAGACGGGAATGATGGCGCCGCTGAAGTTCCGTTTTGATGTGGCGATGACAGGCCGTCTGGGTATGGAGCTGCAACCCAAAGACCTGACCGGCGACGAACTACCTTTCGCTGAGCAAGCTATAAAGAATTATAAACGTGTCCGCCCGATCGTACAGTTCGGAGACCTCTATCGCCTGAAATCTCCTTACGACGGAACCGGCTGGGCTTCACATATGTATATATCTAAAGATAAAAAGAAATCGGTGTTTTTTGCTTATAGCCTGAAATACCACGGACGTACAACATTCTTTGAGACCAGATTGAAAGGACTGGACCCGGCTAAAATGTATAAGATCACTGAGTTGAACAAAGCCGGGAACAGCACCTTCTATGGCGACGGTCAGGTTTTCCCCGGTGATTATCTGATGAAAGCCGGAATCAGCCTGACGATAGGGAATACCTATGAAAGCACCGTTCTGTTGATAACGGAGCAATAAAACTATCTATAAATTATCAATACATGAAACTCATCAATTTAAATCTGCTGCTATTGCTCGCCCTGCTTGTATCCTGCGGCGAACCATCCGTTTCTTCGGGAAAGTGGACGGTTCGCTATGACCAGGTGCAGAAAGGCCATCGCATCGAAAAGGAGAACCAGCTTCTTTCCGATGGGGTTTATGCATCCTACAAGTTGGGTAATAAGTTGGTCACGACCCGTGATTACAAAAAGAGCAGTTCGAAAGTCACCGCTATCAGCGATGCTTTCGGTCAGGGTTCATTGTTGCAGGTGACCTACACGGATAGCAACCTGCCTACGCTTGTACAGTCTTTCTACATCTATCCGGAGAAAGATTATCTGCTGACGGAATTTACTCTTCAGGGAGGAGCCGCTGACGTTGAATCGAATTATATGGCCCCGGTTACTATCGACCGCATGCCGGCCGTGTTGGCTGAAGGCGATAACCGCGCGTTATTCCAGCCTTTCGATAACGATTGCTGGATACGTTATCAGTCTCATCCGCTCACTTTCGATCAATTACGTAGCTATGAAGTAGCGACTGTCTTCAATAATGACGACCGTAAAGGTTTTGTCATCGGTTCAGTGGAACACTCCGACTGGAAGACCGGTATCGATATGGGGAAAGGCGACCGTAATAATATCGGTTCATTGGTTTGCTTCGGCGGCGTTGCCGATTCGTTGACACGCGATTCAAAGGCACACGGTGCGCTGAATGGAAAAGAAGTAAAGTCTCCTAAGGTATTTTTCGGTATCTTCAACGACTGGCGTGCCGGACTGGAAGAGTATGGAAAAGCGAATGCGGTGGTTGCCCCTGTAAAGAGATGGCCGGGTGCCGTTACCTTTGGCTGGAACAGCTGGGGCGTGTTACAGTTCAGGCTGAATCATCAGAATGCAGTTGAAGTGTCCGACTTTTTCAAAGAAAACCTGCAGAATAACCATTTCGTCAATACAGACGGGAATGTGACGATCGGCCTCGATTCAGGCTGGAACAGTTTCACGGAAGAAGAGTTGAAAGACTTCGTAAATCATTGTACTGCCAACGGCCAGATTCCCGGTGTGTACTGGACGCCTTTCACCGATTGGGGAAAACATCCCGAACGGACGATCAAAGACGCTCCTGACTATAAATTCCAGGATGTCTACCTCTACGCCAACGGTCAGCCGCAGGAACTGGACGGTGCCTATGCCATCGACCCGACTCATCCGGCTATCGAGGAGATGATGAAGAAAACATCCGATCTTTTCCGTCGTTGCGGTTTCAAGTATGTAAAGATGGACTTTATGACGCATGGTGCGATGGAAGCCGACAAATGGTATAACCCGGAAATCCGTACAGGTATCCAGGGATATAATTACGGTATGCAGTTGTTGAATAAGTATTTCGGTGATATGTATCTTAACTTATCCATCTCGCCTGTATTCCCGGCCCATTATGCCAACTCACGCCGTATCGCCTGTGATGCCTGGAACAAGATCAAGGATACCGAGTATACGCTGAATGCCCTTTCCTACGGATGGTGGCAGGATGAGGTGTATCAGTATAATGATGCCGACCACTTGGTGTTGCGCGAAGCTACCGAAGGCGAAAACCGTGCCCGTATCACTTCCGGCGCCATTACCGGACTTTATATCGTTGGCGACGATTTCAGCAAAGGCGGCAAACAGATCGACAAGGATCGTGCCTTGAAATTCCTGACTAACCCGGAAGTGAATGCCGTAGCCAGAGGTATTTCTTTCTCTCCGGTAGAAGGAAACGGTGAAAAATCGGAACATCAATTTATTCATCATGATGCAGATGGTACATCTTATTTTGCTATCTTCAATTATTCTGAAGATGAGATGAATACTTCTATTTCACTGGAACGTATGGGACTTGACCCTGCGGCTAACTACCGGGCAAAAGAGCTCTGGAGTGGAAATGAACAGCCGGTAAAGGAAAAACTAACTGTAACGGTCCCCGCCAAGGATGCGTTGCTTTATAAAATCAGAAACAACTAAATGTTCTTTAAATTTATCAATTATGAAACAGATCAAGCTTTTTAGTATTTTGATGATGCTTGTGTTATGCTGCGGTACCGTTTTCGCACAAGGCATAACGATAACAGGTACAATCTCCGACGCTAAAACGTCGGAGTCGCTCCCGGGAGCGAGCGTTGTTCTCAAGGGAACAACGCAAGGGACTATATCGGATATGGATGGAAAATATTCCATCTCTGCAACACCAGGCGCCACACTGGTGATCAGCTATATCGGATATGACACCAAAGAAGTAAAAGTTGGAAACCAGAATGTTATTAACGTAACTCTTTCGGAAGACTCGCAATCCATCGACGAAGTTGTGATTGTAGGTGCTTCCATGAAGAAAAGCGACCTGACCGGTGCTATCTCCCATGTCGACGCCAAGGTGTTGGAGGAAAGACCGGTAACAACCGTCAACGAGGCCCTTCAGGGACGTGTTGCCGGTGTATTGATCACCAAGGGAACCCGTCCGGGCGACGATTCCAGCATCAAGATCCGTGGTGTGAATACGATTAACTCAGGTTCGGACCCTATCTACGTTGTCGATGGTTTGGTGATGGGCAATGGTTATGGTGGTTTTAATGCGATCAATGTAAACGATGTCGCTTCGGTACAGGTATTGAAAGATGCCTCGGCTACGGCTCTTTACGGTTCGCGTGGTGCTAATGGTGTGGTTCTTATCACGACCAAGAAAGGTAAGATTGGCGAAGGACGCGTAACCTATGACGGATGGGTGGGGTTCTCTAAAATCACCCAGCGTCCGAAGACGCTGGATGCACAGCAATTATTCGACCTGCGTGTGGATGCTTTTGCCAATGGTTACATGCATGATAATCCGACAGCAAACCGCCAGGATTATATCGACAATACACTGATGAAAACCAATACGGCTTTCTCCGATGCTGAATTTGAAACGTATCGTTCGGGCAAGAGCTACAACTGGCTCGACGAAGTGATCAGCAGCGGTTTCCAGCAGAACCATTCTGTTAGCTTTTCCAATGCAACGGAAAAGAATAACATCTACATCAGTTTCGATTATGCCAATATCGACGGATTGATCGGTGATTCAAAAGAAAAGAAATATTCCGGCCGTATCAATGCCGAATCTGTGATCAAACCGTGGTTAAAGGTCGGTACGAACTCTTCTTTCTCACGTACGGAAAACAATTTGCCGACAGACGACGTGTACGACAAGGCGCTGAACGCAAACCCGTTGCTGAATCCGGAACCATTCCGCGATCCGTCGACCCGTTATACCTGGGATTATCTGACACTGTATTACCGTGTCCACAATGAAGGAAACAACAACGATTATAACCCGTTCAACTCACAGGAAGTGGCCCGCGAACGTGCCCGTAACCGTTTCCTTTCATCCAATTACATCAACATCAACCCGATTGAAGGACTGAATATCCGTTCAACTTTCGCGCTGGACGTTTCTTCGCAGACATGGTTCGAATATACACCGAGCTACATCCAGGAAGCGATCCGCCATTATAACGGTGATGCAAGAGCAAAACATGAAAGATGGTCACAGCTGAACTGGCAATGGGATAACACGATCACTTACGATAAGACGATCAACAAACACCGCATGAACTTCCTGTTCGGTACAAGTACGACTAAGAATACCGAAAACTATACAAAAGCGCAGGGCGACCGTTTCGCCAGCGACGACCTGTTGTGGAACGATCTGAAAGGTGCTGCCGCCAACGATAAGAAAGAACTCGATTCAGACTTCAAAGGCAATACGTTGGTATCTGTCCTGGGTAGAGTGAATTATAATTATGATATGCGTTACTATCTGACAGCGACGGCCCGTTACGACGGTTCTTCGAAGTTTGCCAAAGACCATCGCTGGGGTATTCTTCCTTCCTTCTCTGCTGCCTGGGATGTGACGAATGAAGCGTTTATGGAAGACCAGACAATCTTCGACCGCTTGAAAATGCGTGTCGGTTATGGTGTGGTTGGTAACCAGGATATCGAAAACTATGCGTATCGTACGCTTTATTTCTCTTCTGTCAGCAATGGGGAAGCATCTTACGCAACCAGCGGTTTGAGAGGTACGCCTGCCATTACCTGGGAGAAACAGAAACAAACGAATATCGGTGTCGATATGGCTTTCCTGAACGATCGTTTGAACGTTTCTCTGGACAGGTTCTTTATCAAGAATGATAACTTGTTGATGAAGCATTCCCTGCCGTTGACTTCCGGTTACAGCGAAACATGGGAAAACATCGGTTCTGTAAAGAACAAAGGTTTCGAAGCGACTATCAACGCAACTCCGATCCAGACAAAAGACTTCACATGGAATGTGAATGCGAATATCTCTTTCGACAAGAACGAAGTATCGAAACTGTATGGTGAAGTAAAGGAAATCCTGAACGGTTCCGACCGTGAGAAGAACATCTTCCTGGGCGAATCGCTGAATAACATTTATACTTATAAAACAGGCGGTATCGCCAATGAATCGAACCGCAGCGAATGGGAAAATATAGATTTCAATGGTAAGCATGTCAGCTTGGGTGATTTGTTCCCATTGGATGTTTCCGGTCCTGACGGTGTGCCCGACGGCGTAGTTGACCAGCTTGACCGCGTAGTGGTGGGTAAGAAAGACCCGAAATTCTACGGTGGATTTGCAACAGATTTCAACTATAAAGGTATCACTCTGAATGCTGTTTTCAATTATTCTTACGGAGCGAAGAAGATCAGTTCTTATTATGAAACATTGATCAACAGTACAGGTACAAGCATGGCTTCCGAAGATTTGCTGAATCGTTGGACACCGGAAAATATAGGAGCCTCCGTTCCTCGCGTGATCGCCAATACCAGCAGCGGCTACAACCGTTACAACCCGTCGGATATGGATTACACAATCCAGAATGCATCTTATCTGCGTTTGTCTACCCTGACATTGGCTTATTCATTCCCGAAGCCTCTGTTGAGCCAGATCAAAGTGGAAAACCTGCGTGTTTACTTCACTGCATCCAACTTGTTCTGTATCACCAAATACAAAGGATTCGATCCTGAAACAGGCGACTACGGTTATCCTCCGACAAAGATGTATGTATTAGGTTTGAACTTTAGTTTTTAATGGAATAAATAGGAAACAATTATGAAAAAGAGATATAATTTAATCGGATTACTGGCTTTGGCGCTTACTGCCGGGATCACCACATCTTGTTCCGATTTCCTGACACAGGAGAACAAGAAAGCACTGACAGAAGAACAGATCTATTCGGATGTCGAGTTTATCGAACTGAATCTGAAAGGTATATACAACACTTGGCGTGATAACACCCGCCAGGATGAACGGGCCTGGTTCCTGATGACCGGTACCGACGAAATCCAACGGGGAGCCCTCCAGAATAAAGGAGGCGGTGAAGGCGCGGCAATGGACCGTTACGATGCTAATATGAATTCATTGCATAGTAAGGTAAAAGATCAGTGGAACAAACGTTTCCCGATTGTTACTGCCGCTGCCAAGATTATTCGTGCATTGGATACTCCTGAACTGGTTGAAGGTTCGAAAGAAGCCGAACTTTTGGGTGAAGCCTGTTTCGTCCGTGGTTTCGTCGATTATGAACTGGCTATGTACTGGGGTGAAATTCCTATCATCGACCTGGATAAGCTGGAAGAAACGGGTTATGGCCGGCAGCCGCTGACCGATGTATGGCAATTCATTATCAACGACCTGGAAAAGGCTGCTAAGTATGCTCCGAAAACCAATACCGCCGGTCGTGCTACTTCCGGTGCCGGTTACACTATGTTGGGTAAAGCCTATATGTCTGCTCCGGTTGAAACAGGGCTCCGTGACTTCAATAAGGCAAAGGAATGCTTTGAAGCGGTAATAGGTATGGGATACCAACTGGTTCCTTATGCCGATCTGTGGAATTACGAAAAACCGAATACAACCGAATCTATCTATGAATTTCAGTTCAACAATAACCCGAACCGTAATCAGATTCAGTTTCAGATCGGCTCGCGTGTAGCGCAGAACTGGTGGACCGATGGTTGTTATTTTGCTGGCTACGACCATGTAGTTGTTACTGAATATGCTTATGAAACCGTAGAGAACGGCGGTATTTGGGAAGACGGCGATGTTCGTAAAGAAGAAAGTATCCGCTACGATTTCAATTATTATGGCGAAGTTCCCAACTATGAATGTGTTGCCTGGGAAGACCTGGGTGAAGACCATGATGAGTTGAAACCGCATGTAAAGAAATATGAAGATTTCCGTACCGACCAGCATTCCGGACTGGGTATCAATAATATGTGGAACTCGGGTAAGAATATCCCGGCTATCCGTTATGCCGATGTGCTTCTTAGTTATGCTGAATGTCTGAATGAATTGGGACAAACCGGGCAGGCTGTCGAAAAGGTAAACGAAGTGCGTAACCGTGCGTGGGGCTTTAGTATCCCGGCTGATAAGAAATGGGATGCAGGCATGTCGCAAGATGTTTTCCGTACAAAGATATTGGATGAACGTATCCGTGAGTTTCTGGGTGAGAACTGGCGCCGTGCTGACCTGATCCGTACAGGCAAGTTTGTCGAGTATATTAAGGAACGCAATAAATGGGCGAAACGTTCGGGTACGATACAGGATTATAATGTCCGTTATCCGATACCTAACGAAGAGATCGAACAGAATCCGGACATGACGCAGGACGATCAGAACCCGGGTTACAGATAATAATAGGGCCTGTAATCGACTAAGCACTAGTCAGTAATGGCAAAAAGATTGTAAGAAGAAAAACACCGGGAAGGCGTGTCTTTACCCGGTGTTTTATTTACTAACCGAATTAAACTAATATACAAGGATCATGAAAAAGAATTTACTAAGAATTACCCTGCTTTTTTGTTTCATCAGCCTGTTCATGGGGAGGGAGACGTTTGCGGCTGACCAGCAGGCGATAACTTCCGGTGACTGGCAGATCGTTTATAACAACGATACGAAAACCTGTGATTTTATCCATAAAGGAAAAACAATCCTGGCGGGTGTCTTCGTCCAGGCCAAAGATAAAGACCAACTGCTGCGCAGTACGGAATACGGCCAGCCGACCTTCTCGGAAGAAGCTGTCGACGACGTTTTCGGTGCCGGCCATAAATATACATTCACCTATGCCGGACAGGAGGGAGCGCCTTCCCTACAACAGTTGTTTTATTTCTATCCCGATAAAAGCTATTTCCTGACAGAGGCTTTTATCCTTTCAGAAGCCGGTACGTCGAGTAATTATATCGCTCCGGTTGTTACCGAAACAGTTAACTCTTTCCTGAATACGAATACCTCCAACCGCGTGTTATCCGTCCCCTTCGATAACGATGCCTGGATCGGCTATTCCTCCCTGGCCTTGTCGGTCGACTCCGTATCGTTCGAGGTTACTTCTTTCTACTGTGGCGATACCCGCGAAGGGCTGGTAGTCGGCTCGGTAGAACACGATACCTGGAAGACAGGACTCCGTTATTCCACTTCCGGCAACCAGAAAGTAAACCGTCTTGAATGTTTTGGCGGCATAAGCCATCGCGTGACTCACGATATAGATGCTACCGGAGCAAAAGCCCACGGCAGCATTTCCGGCACTAAACTGAAATCACCGAAGCTCTTAATCGGTATGTTCGACGACTGGCGCGAAGGGTTGGAAGCCTATGGCGAGGCCAATGCATTGATCGCGCCTCCCCGTAAATGGTCGAAAGGAAATATCTTCGGTTGGAACAGCTGGGGCGCCATGGCTGAGAAGCTGAACTACGAAGGTGTGCTGGATGTCTCTGATTATATCAGTACGAACCTGCAACCGAACAATTTTACCAATGACGGCACGGCCTATGTTATCCTCGATTCTTATTGGGATAACCTGACTGATACCCAATTGAAATCATTTGCCGAACGATGTGTTGCCAACGGACAGGTTCCCGGCATTTACTGGGCTCCCTTCTCCGACTGGGGGGAAAACGGCAGCCGCACGATGGAAGGAAGTAACTATAAATATGGGGAAGCCTATTTATATGTAAACGGACAGCCTAAAAAGATCGCTTCCCGTGCCCTGGACCCCACGCATCCCGGAACCCGCCAGCGGATGAGTTATTTCATCAACCGATTTAAAGATTTAGGTTATAAATATATCAAGTTCGATTTCCTGAATAATGCGATCCTTGAAGCGGACTCTTATTATGATAAGAATGTAACGACCGGCGTTCAGGCTTACAACAGCGGAATGAAATATCTGACGGAATTGTGCGGAGACGATCTGTTTATGGCTTTATCCATTGCACCTGCATTTCCGGCCCAATACGGCAATTCCCGTCGTATCAGTTGTGATGCCTGGGGAGCCAAAGAGGATACGGAATATGTAATGAACGGCCTTTCTTATGGCTGGTGGCTCGACAAGGTGTATAACTTTAATGATGCCGACCACCTGGTGCTTCATAGAGAGGATTATAACGAGGATGAGAATCGTATGCGTATTACCTCCGGTGTGATTACCGGGACATATATCCTGGGTGATAACTTCAGCCAGAAGGGAACATGTGTCGGGGAATTGGCAGCCCGCCAGAAAGCAGAGGAGTTCGCAACGAATGCGGAAGTGAACGAAATTGCCCGTATCGGTAAATCTTTTTATCCGGTAGAAGGGGCAAAGGCTTCGGGAAAGAATAGTTGGGGACGTAACCGCGGCGAGAATCTCTTTATGCTGGATACGGAAGATTATTTGTATGTCGCTGCTTTTAATTATAAAGACCTGGCTTTCTCGGAAAATATAAAATTGTCGAGACTGGGAATCGCCTCTTCCGATGTAAAAGGGATTAAGGAATTGTGGACCGGGCAGGATGTGTCATTGCAAGGTGAAGAAATCCCTGTATCCTTACCCAAGTATGGCGTGAAACTATATAAGATAGAGAAGAAAGGTACCGGTACCGGAATATCTGGTCTTACTGCACCGGATAAAAAGATTACAGGCTGGGTGAAGGATGATCATTTGTTCATTCAGAGTGAAGAGACCTTGAAAGGTCTTTTCATTTACTCGGCGCAGGGAACGTTGGTCAAGAAACTTCCGGCTTTATATCCGCAGGCCCGCTATGATATAAATATCGCTGATTTGCCAAAAGGCATGTTTCTTGTTCAGGCGGTCACTTCCGTGCAGGAATCAGAATGTTTGAAGTTCGTAAAATAATGGTATCTGTTTCCCCTCTTGAGAGGGGATAAGGGGTGTGTTAAAGCTCGTTTTAAGGCGTAACGGGGATAAGGGGTGTGTTAAAGCTCGTTTTAAGGCGTAACTAT